>JBIIQU010000026.1:0-8403 GCA_044341905.1 Vulcanococcus sp.
TCCCGTTGAACGCCCTCGACACCATGCGCGCCCTGGCCAGCCAGGGGGAAGTGCTGAACTTCGCGGCGGGAGATCTGATCTTCCGATCCGGTGAAACCGGTGCCTGCATGTTCGGCGTACTGGAGGGCACCGTGGAGCTGAGCTGGAACGGCGAGGCCGCCCACGAGCAAATCCAGGCGGGCGACGTGTTCGGCGCGGGTGCCCTGGTGACTTCTGAACATCGCCGCTACGGCAACGCCAAGGCGGTGAGCCCCTGCAAGGTGCTGGTGATGAACCGTGAGAAGTTTCTGTTCGCCGTGCAGGAATCGCCGATGTTCGCCATTGAGCTGCTGGGCTCCATCGACCAGCGCCTGCGGCAGCTCAAGGACTGCACGAAAAGCCTCTAACTGCGCTGAAACAACAGCCGCTTGATCACCCGCTGGGCGATATCGCCATAGCCCATCTCTCCGGAGAGAATCTGGGCAATGCGCTGGGGTGCGGTGGGGCGCTTGATGCCCAGCTGATACCCCACCTTCGGCACCCGATAGAACACCTGGGCAATCCGCCGTCCCCAGGCCATCGATTCCCCCCACTCGGCTCGCATCGTGGCGCTGTAGCCCTGCAGGGCAGCATCGTCTCCACTGAGGAAGTGGTCCATCGCTTCGGCCGCCCGCACACCACTCAGCAGAGCCGGCCGCAGGCCCTCCGCCAGGAAGGGGTCGCACAGGGAGGCCGCATCGCCCACCACCACGGCGCCAGGGGCATGCAGGGGGTGGTGGCCATCCCACACCCGCAGGGGGGAGCTGAAGCGCTCTCCGGCCTCCGGGCTCAGGCCGAGGCTGGGCAACAGCTGAGCCAGCACCCCATCGGCATCGGCCGCCTCGCGGCCTATGAAGGTGCCCATGCCGATGCTGTAGCCCCCCTGACGGGGGAAAGCCCAGCAGAAGCCGTGGCGCACCAGGCCGAATTCGAAACGTGCCGTGCTGGGCTCGTGCACCTCCGCCTCCACGTCAACGGCCACCGCGGCGGCGAAGCGGGGCCTGGCAGGTCCGAGCCCCAGGGGCACCGAAAAGCGGGAGTTGGAGCCATCGGCCAGCACTAGGCCTCGGGAGGTGTAGACGTTGCCACCACTCACCACACGCCAGTGGAGGCCGTCGCGCTCAATCGTCTCCACCGCAGAGCCATCCTCCAGCTCAGCGCCCGCCGCCACCGCCTGGTCGGCTAGGTAGGCATCCAGCCGCGATCGGCGCACGATCCAGAACGGTGAATCGCCGGGCAACACGGCGGTGACGGGATCTTCCAGGCACCAGGTGAAGCGCACCTGCTCGATCACCTGATCCACCGCCGGGGTGAGATCAAAGGGGAACCACCGCTGCACCGAGGCGGCCATGCCGCCGCCGCAGGGCTTGCGGCGAGGCATGGCCTGGGCCTCCAGCACGAGCACGCTCCGTCCCCGAGCGGCCAGATGGAAGGCGGCGGCACCACCGGCGGCGCCGGCGCCCACCACGATCACATCGGCGCTCATCCCCGCAGTGCTGCTCACACCTTGAGGATATCGGCTTCTTTATCGGCCAGGTTCTTCTCAATCTCGGCGATGAACTTGTCGGTGAGCTTCTGCACCTTGTCCTGCTCATCGCGGCTCTGATCCTCGGAGAGCTCGCCGTCTTTCTCCTGCTTCTTCACCTTGTCGATGGCGTCGCGGCGAATGTTGCGCAGGGCCACCTTGCCTTCCTCGGCATATTTGGCGGCCAACTTGCAGAGCTCCTTGCGGCGATCCTCGGTGAGGGGCGGAATGTTGATGCGGATCAGCCGGCCATCGTTGTTGCAGGTGAGGCCCAGATCGCTCATCGAGATGGCCTTCTCGATCAGGCCCAGGGAGCCGCCATCGAACGGCTGCAGCTGGATGGTGGAGGAATCGGGGGTGGAGATGGTGGCCAGGGATTTGAGTGGCGTTTCAGCGCCGTAGTACTCCACGCTGATCTTGTCGAGCAGGGTGGCGTTGGCCCGCCCGGTACGGATGGTGTTGAAGGTGCGCTGGGTGGACTCCACCGACTTGCGCATGCTGGCGTCGAGATCCATAACAGGAATGGCGAGGGGAGGCGAGATCAGGCTGCGGGAATGATGCGGGTGCCGATGGGTTCACCGCGCACGGCCCGGCCGATGTTGCCGGCACCGAAGAGATCAAACACCACGATCGGGATGGCGTTGTCTTTGCAGAGGGCGATGGCGGTGCTGTCCATCACCTCGAGCTCGCCGCTGAGCACCTCCAGGAACGAGAGGCTCTCGTAGCGCACGGCATCGGGGTGCTTGTTGGGGTCCTTGTCGTACACCCCATCCACCTTGGTGGCCTTGAACACCACATCGGCGCCGATCTCGGCGGCCCGCAGGGCGGCGGTGGTGTCGGTGGTGAAGAAGGGATTGCCGGTGCCGGCGGCGAAGATCACCACCCGCCCTTTTTCCATGTGGCGGATCGCCTTGCGGCGGATGTAGGGCTCTGCCACCTCCTGCATTGAGATGGCGCTCTGCACGCGGGTGGGAATGCCGGCTCGCTCCAGGCCGTCCTGGAGGGTGATGGCATTCATCACGGTGGCCAGCATGCCCACGTAGTCGGCGGTGGCGCGATCCATGCCCGCGGCCGAGCCCTTGAGGCCGCGGAAGATGTTGCCCCCGCCCACCACGATCGCCAGCTGGGTGCCATCGGCAACCACCTGGGCCACGTCGGCGGCGATGGCATTCACGATGGCCGGGTCAATGCCGTAGCCCTGGTTGCCCATCAGGGCTTCACCACTGAGCTTGAGCAGCGCGCGCTTGTACCCCATGGCAGGCCTTGATTTGCCGGAGCGTAGCAACGGCCTTGCACGCTGACCGCCAGGCCGCATCAGTAACCCAAAGCCAGTGCGCCATGGCCCCGCGTCCCCCCGGCCAACCCCGCTCCAGCTGTGATTTGGCGCGAGCCCTACCAGGGCAGCACCGCACCGTTGGCATGCCAGAACGTGCCGGAGGTCTCCAGCGTGAGGGCATCGATCCGCTCCAGCAGGCCGTGCACCGCTTGCTCTGGGCTGATGCCCTGGGGGTTGAAGTTGATCATGCGGGTGCGCACCAGGCCGGGGTGGAGGATCGCCACGGCAATACCGCGGGGCCGCAGGTCGATCGCCAGGGATTGGCCCGCCATGTTCAGTGCCACCTTCGACATCCGGTAGCCGTAGGAGCCGCCGGAGCTGTTGTCGTCGATCGAGCCCATGCGGCTGGTCATCAGCACCAGCTTCGAGCCCGGCCGCAGCTGAGCCAGCAGGGCCCGGGTGAGCCGCAATGGCGCCAGGGCATTCACCTCAAACTGGCGGCGCAGGCTCTCCGGATCCAGATCCTCCAGGCTCGTAGCTTCCAGGATGCCGGCGTTGAGGATCAGGCCATCCAGCGGCTGCCCGTCCAGCCGCTCCACCAGCTGGGCAGGGCCGTCGTCGCGGCTGAGGTCTATACCGGCCTCGATGCGCACGCCCAGCGCCTCCAGCTCGGGCGACACCGTGCGACACACGGCGATCACCTGGTCGCCGCGGCCGTGCAGCTGGCGGCAGTACTCCAGCCCAATGCCGCGGTTGGCGCCGGTTACAAGAAAGGTGGTCATGGCTGGATGAACACGCGAACGATCACCATCACCAGCAGGGCTGGAACGGTGATCGCGATGGATGTAGGGGTCTAGAACTCAATGCCCCGCTGGGCCTTCACGCCCTGCTCCCGGAAGGGGTGGCGCACCAGCTTCATCTCGGTCACCAGGTCGGCCTGCTCCAGCAGGGCCGGCGGCGCGCCGCGGCCGGTGAGAGCCACGTGGGTGAGTTCGGGGCGGAGAGCCAGGCCTTCCAGCACCTGCTCCACCGCCAGGTAGCCCAACTTGAGGGCCACGTTCACCTCATCGAGCACCACCAGCTTGCGGCTGGCGTCGGCGAGATAGCTGCAGGAGCGCTCCCAGGCCTGCTGCACCAGCTGGCGGTCGCGCTCACGGTCCTGGGTTTCCCAGGTGAAGCCCTCCCCCAGGGCGTGCCAGGCCAGGGCATCGCCGAACAGCTCCAGGGCCTTGGCCTCCCCCGGCTGCCAGCCGCCCTTGATGAACTGCACCACCGCCACCGCATCACCGTGGCCCAAGGTGCGCAGCACCAGCCCCAGGGCGGCCGTGGTTTTGCCCTTGCCATCGCCGGTGAACACCAGCACCAGCCCCTTCTCCAGGTTGCGCTCACCCACCCGCTGCTGCTGCACCTCCTTGCGGCGGGCCATGCGTCGTCGGTAGCCCTCCTGGTCGGCCTCGGGGGCCAGTTCGCCGCCGGGGCCCAGCTCGGCAGCCACCAGATCGAGTTCAGTCTCCGGCACGGGTGAAGCGATCCAGCAGTGCGGCCACTCTGCCGCGCTCAGGCCGCCAGCTGGCGATGGCGCGAGAGCGCCGCATCCACCGCCTGCTGCTGGTCGCGGCGGGTGATCCAGTGGTGATAGGTGCGGGTGTGGATCGCCACCGAGTGGCCCATCATCCGCGCCGCCACCGTGTCCGGCAGGCCGATGTGGATCGTGCGCACCGCCCAGGCATGGCGCAGGTCGTAGGGGGTGAGGGGCAGCTCGTAGCGGCGGAACTGCTCGGCCACCCGCCGCCCCACCTGCTGCAGAGTGGTCCGGCGCAGGTCGGTGCACACCGGCGGCAGCAGATCACGGCTCTCGCCCAGGCGCTGCAGCCCGAAGCGTTCCACCCATTCCGGCTGAAACGGCCACACCTGGTGCTCACCGGTCTTGCTGGTGGGCAGCACCCGGATCACCCGATCAGCGCCAGGGGCCAGGGCAGAGAGATCGCTGAAGAACACCTCGTGGTTGCGCAGGCCGTAGGTGGCCATCAGCCCGTAGGCCAGGCGCCAGCCGGGGTTGGGGATGCGCTCGATGCCCTGCAGGATCTGCTCGTCGCTGGGCAACTGGCGGAACTGGGCGGCATGCAGGCCGTAGCCCCCCGCCCGCTCGCCCCAGTCGGCCGGCAGGGTCAGCCCCTCGGCCCGCGCCAGGGCGGCCAGGGCCGTACCGCACTGCTGGCGGCCACGGGAGGCCAGCGGATAGCTCTCCAGCACGGCCTCCAGCAGCGGCAGGGCCAAGGCCAGCCCCTGGGCCTCCGCGGCGGCCTCCAGGCGGCGCAGGTAGGGCTGATACGCACTGGTCCAGGTGGTGCGGCTGCCGGCTGGATTGCGGCGGCGGCGCGGATCGCGGAAGAAGGCCAGCTCAAAGCGCTCCAGGGCTTCAGACACCCCCTCACACCGCGCAGCCCCAGCCGGCTCGGCGCCCCCCCAGTGGCGCCACTCAAAACGCTGCTGCTGCAGTTGCTGCAGCACCTTGCGCAGCTCGGCGCGGGCCTGCTCCAAGCCGGCGGCATCCGCCGTCAGGCCCAGGCTCAGGCGCTGCACCGGGTGGCGACCACTGCCCTTGCGGCAGGGGAGCGGGCCCCTCAGCCCCAGGCGTCCGCCGCGGCGCTCGAGCCGCAGCGCCACGCCGCTGGCCGCCAGCAGGTCGTTGTGCTGGCGGATGGCGCCATCCAGCGGATGGTGCGGCTGGGAGGCATCGGGTGGGGCGACGGGCTGGGCCACGGTCATGCCGAAAAGGTCATGCCGAAACGGTCGTGCCGGCGCGGCGCCGACCTTATCGACTGCGGCATGGAACAGCCAGGGTCCTGGCGTCAGCGTTACGCTCAGCGCCATTCCTTCCTGGTTTCAGGACATGTCCACGGGCGGCGCCAAGGTCGGCGTGCTGTTGCTCAACCTCGGCGGTCCGGAACGCATTCAGGACGTCGGCCCCTTTCTCTACAACCTGTTTGCCGATCCGGAGATCATCCGGCTCCCCAATCCAGCGTTGCAGAAGCCCTTGGCCTGGCTGATCAGTTCACTGCGGGCTGGCAAATCGCAGGCGGCCTACAAGTCGATCGGTGGCGGCTCTCCCCTGCGTCGCATCACCGAGCAGCAGGCCCGGGAACTGCAGAGCAGCCTGCGCCAGCGGGGCATCGAGGCCACCAGCTACGTGGCCATGCGCTACTGGCACCCCTTCACCGAGTCGGCCGTAGCCGACATCAAGGCCGATGGCATCGACCAGGTGGTGGTGCTGCCGCTCTACCCCCACTTCTCGATCAGCACCAGCGGCTCCAGCTTCCGCGAGCTGCAGCGCCTGCGCCAGGCGGATCCCGCCTTCGCCCAACTGCCGATTCGCTGCATCCGCAGCTACTACGACGACCCCGGCTACGTGGGGGCCATGGCCGAACTGATCGCCAGGGAGATCCAGGCCTGCCCCGAGCCCAGCAGCGCCCACGTGTTCTTCAGTGCCCACGGGGTGCCCAAGAGCTACGTGGAAGAAGCCGGCGATCCCTATCAGGAAGAGATCGAGGCCTGCGCCCGGCTGATCATGCAGAAACTGGAGGCAGACCTGGGCCATAGCAACCCCTTCACCCTGGCCTACCAGAGCCGGGTGGGGCCGGTGGAGTGGCTCAAGCCCTACACCGATGACGCCCTCCATGAGCTGGGCGAGCAGGGCGTGAAAGACCTGGTGGTGGTGCCGATCAGCTTTGTGAGCGAGCACATCGAAACCCTCGAGGAAATCGACATCGAATACCGCGAGATCGCCACGGAAGCCGGCATCACCAATTTCCGCCGGGTGCCAGCCCTGGACACCAGTCCGGCCTTCATCGCCGGGTTGGCGAACCTGGTGCAACACGCCCTGGAAGGCCCGGAGGTGAATCTGGATCAGGCGGCGGCCCTGCCCACCAAGGTGAAGCTCTACCCCCAGGACAAGTGGGCCTGGGGCTGGAACAACAGCTCGGAGGTATGGAACGGCCGCTTGGCGATGCTCGGTTTCTCCGCTTTCCTGCTGGAGCTGATCAGCGGTCGTGGTCCGCTCCATGCCATCGGTCTGCTCTAGAGCCCAACGCCTGGTTGGCCTCGGCACCGCCTTGAGCGTCAGCGTCGCAGCGGGGGCAATGGCTAGCCGAGCTGAAGTGCGCTGGCGCCAGGGGGTGTTTCCCGTGGCCAGCTTCGCGGGCTACACCAGCCACTTCGGCAGTCGCCTGGGCCCCGGCGGCAACCTGGAACCCCACCACGGCCTCGACATCGCCGCGCCCCTGGGGTCGCCGATCCGCAACTGGTGGCACGGTGCCGTGCGGGAGGTGATCAGCGATGGGGGCTGCGGGCTGGGGCTGGTGATTCAGTCGGGCCCCTACGAGCACATCTATTGCCACCTGGCCGGCTCGGTGCAGGGTGGGGTGTATCGCAGTGGAGCCGTGAGCCTCCGGGCTGGACAAGCCCTGCGGGGCGGCCAGCTGATCGGCCATGTGGGCATGAGTGGGCGCACCACGGGCCCCCACCTGCACTGGGGCATCCGCTACCAGGGGCGCTGGCTCAACCCCGGCACGATCCTGCGGGCGATGGCCAACGCCCGCAGCCGGCGCTGAGCTGGGCTGGCTGCTGTGGAAAGTGGAAATCCACAACCCATCGCCCAGACCAGACCTTAGGGTTGGCTCATGTTGTCGAGCGGTGTCTGCTGAAATCGTGACCGTTACGTCCGTTTCTCCAGCGGCTACCGCCGCCGCTCCCTCCTATCCCGCCCGGGTGAGTGGCGGCTACGCCCTCATGGATGCCCTGCATCGCCATGGGGTGGAGCACATCTTTGGCTATCCCGGCGGGGCCATCCTGCCCATCTACGACGAGCTGCACAAGGCGGAGGCCCGTGGCTGGCTGAAGCACATCCTGGTGCGTCACGAACAGGGGGGCACCCACGCCGCCGATGCCTATGCCCGTGCCACCGGCAAGGTGGGCGTGTGCTTCGGCACCTCCGGCCCCGGCGCCACCAACCTGGTGACTGGCATCGCCACCGCCCAGATGGATTCGGTGCCGATGGTGGTGATCACCGGGCAGGTGCCCCGGGCCTCCATCGGCACCGACGCCTTCCAGGAAACGGACATTTTCGGCATCACCCTGCCGATCGTGAAGCACTCCTGGGTGGTGCGCGACCCCCGGGATATCGGCCGGATCGTGGCCGAGGCCTTCCTGATCGCCTCCACCGGTCGGCCCGGTCCGGTGCTGATCGACGTGCCCAAGGATGTGGGCGTTGAGCAGTTCGACTACACCCCGGTGGAGCCCGGCAGCGCCATCCCCGCCGGCTACACGCTCCCCCCTGAGCCCACCGACGCGGCCATCGCCGACGCCCTGGACCTGATTCGCCAGGCGCGGCGCCCGCTGCTCTATGTGGGCGGTGGTGCCATCAGCTGTGGGGCCCACGAGGCCGTGAAACAACTGGCCGAGCGCTTCCGCCTGCCGGTCACCACCACCCTGATGGGCAAGGGCGCCTTCGATGAGAAGCACCCCCTCTCCGTGGGGATGCTGGGCATGCACGGCACCGCCTACGCCAACTTCGCCGTCACGGAAT
>JBIIQU010000027.1:0-8395 GCA_044341905.1 Vulcanococcus sp.
CAATTAGTGCCATCACCTAGGACGGGTAGGGCCACAAAGTGTAGGGCCACATAATTAACCCCTTCTAATTCGTCTATCCCCTTACCCCCCACCCCTTGTCGTGCACCCGCACATCCCGATTGGTGGGCGTTGTTGATAGCATCTGAATAACAGGTATTACCACGGGTTGCTGTTTTCTAATGCTGGGTGCTCCATAACCATTGGCGCCAAAACGATATTTGATATCTGCCGAAACCCTGGCATCAAATGCCTGGTCGTCGGAGAGATTGGCGCCAACGGTGAGCCCATTTGTGAGTTTGTAGGCAAGTCGCCCCCTTGCGCCAGAGCCATTGGCGTCGCCCAGGTCGCCAGTTTGGTAGTAATAGTCAACAGAAGCCCGCAAGCCAGATGTAATGCTGTAGCCAACATCAATCCTATGGGTATCCAGCGTCCCGCCGTCATAAACGCTGTTGAGCTGCTGCGCAGTCGTGCCAGCTGGGATTACGGCATAGGCATTGAAGTTCCAGGTGTTGGACATCGCTTCTGGCCCTGCTGCTACCTGCTGGAAGAAGACTGTTTGGGAGTTGGTGATAGCAATGTTCGTATCATCGCCTCCTGTTGTCATCGGTCGGCTGTCATAGCCAGCATTAACGCCAAGCATCCAGGAGCGGTTGCTGTTCAGCCAGCGGTAGCCCAGTCGTGTGGAGGTGAAGATGGTGGTGCCAGCCACCTTGGTGTTGATGATGCTGGAGGAGTTGCCGATGTCAGGCAAGTTGACATTGGCGAGAGCATCCAGGAAGAAGACGCTGTTGCTGCCAACGGACAGTGGCACGAAGCCACCGATTTCAATTTTCGTTGGGGGTACCAGCACCTTGGGTTTGACCCTGGAAGCTCCAGTTGAACTGCATGGCATCCTTGAGGGATCACTCCATCACGCCCAGCTCTGCGGCAGTGCCTTGAGCGACCTTGGCTTCTTCTGCGCCTGAAGGGCTGATGGCAAGGGGCATTGATGCCTGCTATGGCGCAGCTCAGGCGGATGGAGTGCGGCAAGACGCCTTAACTGACCAGGATTAGGGCGCCATGCCGCAAAACTCCCGCAGCGTCAGATGCAGGTGGGCTTTGCCCAACGCGCTTTAGGCTTGAAACAACAAAAACCGCAGTCCAGAGCTCGTCTGGGGTCGTTGGACGCGGACCTTGGCTTCCGCCTCTCTCTCATGTCTGCCGCAGGGATACTGCGTCAAGGCTCAGCCGGTCGCCCCCTCCAGGAAGTGGGCTATCAGGTTGCTGAGCGACCTCC
The DNA here is from genome assembly GCA_044341905.1 of Vulcanococcus sp. Lineage (GTDB taxonomy): Bacteria > Cyanobacteriota > Cyanobacteriia > PCC-6307 > Cyanobiaceae > Vulcanococcus. The sequence continues at coordinate 1,277 of JBIIQU010000027.1, forward strand.
CCTCCTCATCAGCGCGGTGCTGCAGTCGCTGCGCAAGGCCCCACAGGGCTGGGAGAATGAAGTCATGAGTTCAATGACCGATTGGACTGGTCACGAGGTCGGCCGTTAGCGCTGTGCGGCCTCACCCCCAAAATCACGCCACCCGCAGCGGTCCGGGCTCACGGTGCTGTAGATCAGGTGCACGCGGGGCAACGACCGCTTGCCTGCGTTGGGTTGATTCCCCCCTGAAAGAGCAAATCGGGATACCCTCACTCGCGGTCACTCATCCGACGCCCAGGCGAGTTGAAAAGCCTTGCAGGTACTCGGTTCTTGCTTGCAGCAGTCGGTGCTTCTAAAGCACCCGCGCTACCAAGCTGCGCCACGCTCAGCTACCTCCGCACCATGGCGGGCCATAGCGCAGATCCCTCTTCCCCACTGCGCTCACCGGTGGCGCTAAGGAGCGTTGGTGCCCCACTGCACGGTGCAGCGGTAACGGGAGGACATGTCGCGGATCATGTCGATGCAGTGGCTGTTGGTGATCTGATCGCCCGCGGGCATGGCGGCACTGGCCTGGGCGATGGCGTCCTGCCGGCTGATGATCGACTCCGCCGTGCCGCTGCCAGCCCAGCCGGGGGCTGCGCCCGCCATCACCAGGCCCAAGGCCAGGATCCCGATGCCGTACGGCGGGGTTGCCATGGGCTGCTCATCGCTTCTCCCGTGATAGCCAGCTGTTCCACGCCCCTGGCAGGTTCCACCGAGATCGATACAACGGGTCGGCCTTGCGCTGCGTGTATGCCGATCTCCAGCCGAGGCCTCGGCCTGTCGCTGCTGCTGGCCTGTGTTGTGGCGGCTGGGGATGTTGGGGCTCAGGGCTTGGCCGCTGGGTTGCCGATCCAGGCGCCTCGGCCAGAGTTGTTGCCGGCGGAAACCCCGGTGGCCGATCTTGGCGGCGATGAGCCCCATGGGGTTCGCGAGGCTGCTGGGGGATCGGCCGCTGGGCTATTGGCCTGGCTGCCCCTGCGCCCCGGAGTTCCGCTGCAGTTGGTGTACCCGCTGGCCGAGCGGGCCAGCGAGGTGGATCCCTATGGCTGGCGCTATTCGGAGGCTCGCCAGGCCTGGCGGATGCATGCCGGCCAGGATTTGATTGCTCCGGAAGGCACGCCTGTGCTGGCGATGCTGCCGGGACGGGTGGTGCTGGTGGACCAACGCGATGGCTATGGCCTCACCGTTGTGATCGATCACGGCCGCGGTTGGCAGACCCTTTATGCCCACCTGCTCGAGGCCTCCGTGCAACCCGGCGATCTGCTGCAGGCCGGTGATGGCTTGGGGCGGGTCGGCCAGAGCGGTCGCGCCACCACGGCGCATCTCCATGTGGAGGTGCGCCGCCGCAGTGAGGCCGGCCTGATGGCCCTGGATCCCACCCCACTCCTGCAGGATGCGCTGCACCGGCTCGCGGATGGGCCTCTGGCAGAGGGCCGCCAACCTTGATGCTGATCCAGAAGCCCGGCCTGAAGCTGCGCCATGCCAGCGCCTGGCTCCAGGATCGGGGTGTTTCCAGCCGATCGCTGCAGGCCGAACTCACCGCGGGGCTTCCCTGGGAGCAACCCCTGGTGCGGGTGTACGGGCGCCAGCACCCCACGCCACGGCTCACCTGCTGGGTGGCGGATCCTGGCTGCCGCTACCGCTACAGCGGCCTCGAGCAGGCCATCACGCCCTGGATTCCTCCCCTCGAGGCCTTACGGCAACTGTTGCAGGCCGAGCTGGGGGTGCGTTTCAACAGCCTGCTGCTCAACCGCTACCGCGATGGAGCCGATCGCATGGGCTGGCATGCCGACGACGAGCCTGAGCTCGACGCTGCAGCCCCGATCGCGTCCTTGAGCTTGGGCGCGACCCGCAGCCTGCGGTTTCGGCCCAAGCCCCGCTCCCCCTGGCCTGAGCAGTCGCCAGATCCGTTTGCCGTGGAGCTGGCCGACGGCGACCTGCTGGTGATGGCCCCTCCCACCCAGCAGCACTGGCAGCACGGGTTGCCCGCCCGGGCCCGCGTGGGCACCGAGCGCCTCAACCTCACCTTCCGCTGTCTGCGTCAGCCCAGGACGGCGATGCAGTCGATCTCCACCCGAGCCGCCTTGGGCAGCGCCGCCACTTCCACGCAGGCACGGGCCGGCGACACGCCGTCGCTAAACATCTCTGCATAGATGGCATTCACCTTGGCGAAGTCGTCGAGGTTGGCGAGGAACACCGTGGTGCGTACCACCTGCTGGGGGGTGCAGCCGGCTTCGCTGAGCACGGCCTGGAGGTTGGCCAGCACCTGGCGCGTTTCCGCTTCCACATCGCCGTTGCCCACCATGGCGCCGGTGGCCGGGTCGAGGGCGATCTGGCCGGAGCAATAGAGCACACCGCCCGCCTTCACGGCCTGGTTGTAAGGCCCCACGGGCGCGGGTGCGGCGGCGGTGGTGACGGCCTCGATCATGGCGGGGGAAGATGGGGCGCTGAGCTTATGGCTCCTTCGGCCCTGATGCGCCCTGAACTGCCACCGCAAGATCTCCCGCCCCGGCTGCAGGTGGAGCTCTCTGGGCTCTGGCATCGCTACCGCGGTGCCGCCAGCCATGGCGAATGGACCCTGCGCGCCATCGACTTCCAGCTGCGCCAGGGTGAACTGGTGGGCTTGCTGGGGCCGTCCGGCTGCGGCAAAACAACTCTGCTGCGCCTGATCGCCGGCTTTGAGCGGCCGGAGCGCGGCGTGGTTCGCATTGGCGGCCAGGAGGTGGCCGGGTCGCATCGCTGGTTGCCGCCCGAGCGCCGTGGTGTGGGCATGGTGTTTCAGGACTACGCCCTGTTCCCCCACCTCGATGCCTGGCGCAACGCCTGCTTCGGTCTCAAGCGCGGCCAGGACACCAGCCGTGCCGCCTGGTTGCTCGAATTGCTGGGCCTCAAGGGCCTGGAGAAGCGCTACCCCCACGAACTCTCCGGTGGCCAACGCCAGCGCCTCGCCCTCGCCCGGGCCCTGGCGCCGGGCTGCTCTCTGGTGCTGCTGGATGAGCCCTTCTCCAACCTCGATGTGGAGGTGCGGCTGCGGCTGCGGGCCGAGCTACCGGGGGTGCTGGCCCGCTGTGGTGCTAGCGGGTTGATCGTGACCCACGACCCGGAGGAGGCCCTCGCCATCTGCGATCGGGTGGCCGTGCTCGAGGCAGGCCACCTGCACCAGTGCGCCAGCCCCCAGGAGATGGTGGCGCGCCCGGCCACCGGATTTGTGGGCCGTTTTGTGTTGCAGGGCAACCTGCTGCCGGCCCAGTGGCAGGGTTCGCGGCTGGCCACCCCCCTCGGTTGGCTGGAGCCGCTCAGCACCGGCCCGCTTCCCCCTGTGGCTCCCCGCCAGCCCCTCGAGGTGCTGGTGAGCCCCCTGGGCTTGGAGCTGCAAGCGGATGAGGGCGGCGCAGCCTGGGTGTTGGGCCGTGAATTCCTCGGCCGTGAGTGGCTCTATCAGGTGCAGTGCGGAGACTTGAAACTGCGTTTGCGCCTGCCCTTGGAGGCGGATTTTCAGCGGGGGCAGCGCTGCCGGCTGCGGCTCAGGGCCGGTGAGCCGGCCCGTCTGTTCCCCGGTGGGGTGGAGCTGGTGGCTGCCGCTGAGGTGCCCCAGGTTCTTTAACGTTCAGCCCCGCCAGAGATCTTTGCTGCCGCGGCGCTGGCGCAGTTGATCGCCGTTGGCGGCCTGCAGGAACAGGTTGGTGGCCTTCTCCAGGCCGATGCTGCTGGGGATGGTTGGGTGGCCTGTCGCCCGCTGTTGCTGCACCTGGCCCAGCCGGTCGCCCACGGCCTTCAGGCCTGGCTCCTCAGCCGCTGCCCAGCGCAGGTTGGCCTCGGTGTATTCGTGGGCGCACCACACCCGGGTGGCCTCCGGCAGGGCAGCCAGCTGCTGCAGGGAGTTGTGCATCTGCGCCGGGGTGCCTTCAAACAGGCGGCCGCAGCCGCCGGCAAACAGGGTGTCGCCGCAGAACAGCTCATCCAGCCCGACCGCTCCGGGCAGGTAGTAGGCGATGTGGTGGGCCGTGTGGCCCGGCACCGCCAGCACCTGCACCTCCCGGCCCAACAGGGTGAAGCGGTCGCCGCCGGCGACGCCCTGGGTCTGGAAGGGGATGCGGGCCCGGTCGGCGGCGCTGGCGATCACGGCGGCTGCGGGCCAGCGCTGCAGCAAATCGGGTGTGCCGCCGATGTGGTCGTGATGGTGGTGGGTGTGCAGGATCGCCGCCAGGTGCAGATCCCGGGCTTCCAGCCAGGCGATCACCGGGGCAGCCACGGCCGGATCCACCACGGCGGCCGCTCCGCCGGGATCGCCATGCAGCACAAACACGTAGTTGTCGCTCAGCACCGGGATCAGCGACACCTGCTGCGCCGCGCTGGTGTGGGGGGGCATCGTTAAAGTCCCAGCTCAGGCTGAGCCCCATGATCACCGTTGCGCTGGCCAAGGGCGCCCTTCTCAAGGATTCTGTGCGCCGGTTCGCGGCCGCCGGCCTCGATTTCGCGGCGGTGCTCGAGCCCGGCAACCGCCAGCTGATGGTGCCCAGTGCCTGCGGCACGGCCCGGGCCCTGCTGGTGCGCAACGCCGATGTGCCGGTGTACGTGGCCTACGGCCAGGCCCAGCTCGGCGTGGTGGGCTTTGACGTGTTGAAGGAACATCAGCTGCCTGTGGCCCAGCTGGTGGATCTGGGTTTCGGGGGGTGCCGCATGAGCGTGGCGGTGAAGGCCAGCAGCGGCTACCGCCGCGCCGCTGATCTGCCGGCCCACTGCCGGGTGGCCAGCAAATTCACCCGCTGCGCTGAGGAGTATTTCGAGGCCCTGGACCTGCCGGTGGAACTGATCCACCTGGCTGGGTCCGTGGAACTGGGGCCGATCACGGGCATGAGTGAGGCGATCGTGGATCTGGTGGCCACCGGCCGCACCCTCCAGGAGAACGGGCTGATCGCGATTGAGGATCTGTTCCAGTCCACGGCGCGCCTGGTGGGTCATCCCCTGTCCCTGCGGCTCGACGCCGGCCCCCTGCAGACGATCGTGGATCGCATTGCGGCGGTGTCCACCGCTGCAGTCGCCTGATGGCCAATCGCGATCGGCAACGGCTGCTGCGGCTGATCCCCTACCTCGGCCGCGACCGCCGGCGTCTGCTGCTCACCCTGGTGCTGCTGATCCCGGTGGCGGGCGCCGCGGCGGTGCAGCCCTTGCTGGTCGGCCAGGCCATCTCGGCCCTGCGCCACGAGCCGGTGATGCCCTGGCTCACGGGCCAGCCGGTGCCTCAGCAGTTGCAGACCCTGGTGACCCTGTTGCTGGTGGCCGTGTTGGTGCGGCTTGGGTTGCAGGGCGTGCAGAGCTTCAACGTGCAGGCCGTGGGCCAGCGGCTCACCGCACGCATCCGCAACGACCTGTTCGCCCACGCGCTGGATCTATCCCTGCGCTTCCACGACCGCACGCCGGTGGGCAAGTTGCTCACCCGCCTCACCAGTGATGTGGATGCCCTGGCGGAGGTGTTCGGCAGCGGCGCTGTGGGGATCCTGGCCGACCTGGTGACCCTGCTGGTGATTGCGATCACGATGATCTCGATCGAGCCACGCCTGGGCGTGATGCTGCTGGCCACCCAGGTGCCGGTGACCCTGGCGATCCTGTGGCTGCAGAAGCGCTACCGCAAGGCCAACTACCGCGTTCGCGAGGAGCTCAGCCAGCTCAATGCCGACCTGCAGGAAAACCTCCAGGGGTTGGAGGTGGTGCAGATGTTCCGCCGTGAGGCGTTCAACAGTGCCCGTTTCGCCCGCACCACCGATGCTTATCGCAAGGCGGTGGATGGCACGATCCTCTACGACTCGGCCATCTCCGCCCTGATCGAATGGGTGGCCCTCACCGCCATTGCCGTGGTGCTGGCTCTGGGGGGCTGGATGGTGACGGCCGGTGTGATGGGGCTGGGCACCCTCACCACCTTCATCCTGTATTCCCAGCGCTTGTTTGATCCCCTGCGCCAGCTGGCGGAGCGCTTCACCCAGATCCAGGGCGGCCTCACGGCGGTGGAGCGGATTGGTGAGCTGCTGGAAGAGCCCATCGAAATCATGGAGCTGCCCCTGGAGCAGCGCTCGGCTGGGGCCGTGGCCAGCGGGGGGGAGCGCAGCAGCGCCGGCGAGGTGATCTTCGAGAACGTTGGCTTCGCCTACCGGGACGACGACCCGATCCTCACGGACCTCTCCTTCCGCATTGCCCCCGGCGAGCATGTGGCCCTGGTGGGCCCCACCGGCTCAGGCAAGACAACGGTGATCCGGCTGCTCTGCCGCCTGTATGAGCCCCAGCGGGGCCGCATCCTGCTGGATGGCGTGGATATCCGGGAGCTGCCCATCCCCACCCTGCGCCAGCGCCTGGGGGTGGTGCTGCAGGACACCTTCCTGTTCAGCGGCAACGTGGCCGACAACCTGCGCCTGGATGCCCCCATCGGCGATGCCGAGCTGGAACGCCTCTGCGCGGAACTGGGCCTGGAGCCCCTGCTCAACCGCCTTCCCAGGGGCCTGGCCACCGAGCTGCGGGAGCGGGGCGGCAATCTCTCCTCCGGCGAGCGGCAACTGCTGTCGGTGGCGCGGGTGGCGATCCGCAATCCCTCGGTGCTGGTGATGGATGAGGCCACGGCCTTCATGGATCCCTCCACGGAGGCCACCCTCCAGCGTGACCTCGACCGGCTGCTGCGCCAGCGCACGGCCATCGTGATCGCCCATCGCCTGGCCACCGTGGAGGCGGCCGATCGCATCCTGGTGCTCAAGCGCGGGCGCCTGATCGAGCAGGGAAACCACCGTCAGTTGCGGGCTGCTGGGGGGTTGTATGCCCAGCTCGCCGACCTTCAGGAACGGGGCTTAGCCAAGCTCTGACAGCCAGGTGCTGATCACCTGGGCCAGCTGTTGCGGGGCGCTGCACATGGGCAAGTGCCCCTGGCCCTCCAGCAGGGTGAACTGGTGCTCACGGCTGTAGCCCGCCAGGTGGCGCACGTAGCGGGGCTCCATCACCGTGTCGCGGCTGCCGGCGATCCAGAGGCTGGGCACCTGCAGCTGGGCCGTGAGGGCCGGCAGCTGCTGCACGGCCCCGCGCTGCATGCTGCAGGCCAGCAGGCTGCGGGCCGCCCGC
>JBIIQU010000028.1:0-8284 GCA_044341905.1 Vulcanococcus sp.
ACGCCACAGCGTGGTGGCACGCATGCCAAGCTCAAGAACCTCACAGGGATCTTCGCTGTTATTCACAGATTCAATCAGCAAGATGTCACCGGGGCGCACGGCACCTTCCAGCAACAACCAAAGACCGCTGATAAAGTTCGAAAACACTTCTTTCAGGCCAAAGCCAAGCCCCACGGAAAGCCCGCCACCCACAGCGGCAATCAGGGCCGTATTCACCCCGACGTTGGCCAGGATCATCAACAAACCCAGCGCCACCAACAAATAACGAATCAGCAGAGACGCGGCCCGATAGGCGGGCAGACTGAACTGGAACAGGCGCCGCATCAGTGCCGCGAGCGCCAGCGCCGGCAATGCCGAGCCCACGATCACGAAGTACGTGCCAAACACCAGCAGGGCCAAGGCCCCAAGTGACAGCCCATCCCTACCGATGGCAATCACTTCAACAGCAAACAAGGCATCCAGATTGGCAAACTGCGAATAGAGCTGCAGCACACCGATCACCACCAAGAGTGGCCGCACCAACTGGATATCTTCGCGTTCAACAACCTTGGCCGGCAAATAAAGCTGGAGCACAAGCAGTCCAAACCGCGTGAGCATGCAAAGGGCATAAAAACGCACCACGTAGCGAGCCAGATCGCCCACGCCTGTGGCGGAGACCAGCCAGGCCGCTGCCATGGCGAAACACAGCCACAACAAGCCAGCATTGGCCAAGGGCTTGAGACGCCTGAGGAACGGCCAGCGATGCTCACCGAGCCAGCGGCGCTGCTCGAGCTTCAACCGGCGCTTCAAGATCAGCCAAAGGCCAAAGGCCACCCCCAGGGCTGCAAACTGCCTGAGCACACCGAAGCGGGTGAGATCAGCGAGTAGATCGAGCAGCAGTTGTGCGATGGCATTCATGGCTTCGCCTCCGCCGTAGGCACGGCATCCAGAAGGCGCTGGAATTCAGGTGCCACGTCAAGGGGTGCCCGCGCACCAGCGAGCACCTGATTGGCCAACCGCACAGCCTGATCGGACTGGCGCGCCAGCACCTGATACTGCCGAAGGCTTGGCAATACACTGGTGCGCCGAGCTCGATCCATCACTGCAAGCATTGGGTAGGCCTTGAGGGGCAGTGCAATCGCTGGATTCACTGGCAACACGGTGCCGAGCCGCAGTGCCGTTGTCCGTTGATTCACCGCATTGGCCGTGAACAACACGAACTGCTTGGCCAAGCGACCCTGTGTCGGACTGGACTGGGCCCCCATCATCCAGGTGGGCACCGCCATCAGTGGCCGGGCGGGTCCTGCCGGACCAGCCGGCAACAATCCCACCCCAAGATCGCCGCCGAGGGCTTGGCGCAGAGAAGGGATCCAACCGCTGGAACAGGGGACCCACAGGAAACGGCCTTCGGCCAAACCCAGCCGCAACTCCTCATCACTGCTCACAAAGGTGATATCGGGCTGCAGATTGGCCTGCTGCAACCACTGCAGTGCGGGGAGCACCTGGGTTTGACCCCTGGCTGACCTGCCAGGGGGTGAAACGAAGGACGCCCCAAAGCCACTGAGGATCCAATCCAATCCTGGGAGACTGGAACTCAGGCCAATGGCGGATCCGGCCTGTCCCAAGCGCACCAGATCGCGCAGCGTCTCAGGCGGCGACGACAAGCGGCGGCGATCAAAGCAGGCCAGGGGTGGCGCCATGAACAAGGGCACCCCAAGCTGGTGGCCGCCATCGCGCAGGGACGCCAACAACCAGGGCTGAACAGTTCCACGCTCCTCCAGGTTGAGCTGCACAGGAGTGGCATAGCCCTGCTGATGCAGCGTGAGCAGATCACGGCTGGTGGCCAGAAGAATCAGATCGGGCGCAAGCCCGCGGGCTGTGCGGAAGGCAAGCTCTTGCTGGAGGCGATCAGCCGCAACCGTGTGCAGCTTCACCTGGACTTGGGGATTCAAACGCTTGAACTCCCTGGCTTCCTGCTCGAGCAGAGCCTTCAGCCTGCTCTGCTCGACAGGATCGGCGTGGGACGACAGCTCCACCACCACCTTGATGCTGTTTCCAACCGCAGGCAGGCGCTGAATGCCAAGGGATCCACAGGCTGAGAGCAGGCTGCTCAGCCCAACCAAGAGAACCAGCCCCCGGGTGCGGCTCATGGGTACCGAGGAGCGTGATGCCACGCATTCTGCCCCCCCTGCCGCAGATCGTGATCGCCACTGACCAGGCCAACAGAGCGCCCTCAGACTTTCAACAAACAGCGCCGCAACCATGACCATCAGGCGACGCAAGCCCATTCGGGATCTCACCATCCGCGAATACTGCCTCTACCGCGCGATCTGCATCGAGCTGGAGGACTTGGAGCAATCGATCCTCTACGACGGCACCGTGAAACTGGATCTGGAGGCGCTGGCCATGGCCATGCGCGACCGGCGCCTGCTGATCGAATGGCTCAGGGAGCTCTACTTCCCGCCCTCCTCGGACTTCGCCGATACGGGCCTTACGGAGGAAATTGAGGAACAGCTACTCACAGGTGCGCTGTATTAACCAACCTGGGTAGTCCCACAAGCCACCCACAAAAAAAGCCCCGCCGAAGCGGGGCTTGGGTGCTGTGTGCGAGCCTCAGCCCACGCTCCACACGCCACCGGCGATCTTCACCAGGGGAGCCACGATGGTGGTGCCAGCCAGGAACCAGGCGAAAGCTGCACCGCCGCAACCGCCAAGCCAGAAGCCACTGGCGAACTCGGCCCAACCAGCCTTCGTGAACAGGTCGGCAGGGGGATTGTCGATGGTGGCGTCAGCGGGCTGAACGCTGGGGCCGAGGCCGGCGGTGCCGTAGATCGACAGGCAGACGGTGAGGATGGACACCAGACCGACAGCGGCCAGCAGGCCGGCGGTGCTGGCGTACTCGGTGAGGCGCAGCGGGCCGGTGATGGCAAAGGGGCCATACAGGAAGAAGCCATGGGCCATGCCCACTTCCAGACCCCGACGGTTGGGGGAGAGGGAAGGGCGATAGGCCGGCAGGGCATTGAGGAATGCCCTGGTGAAGTAGCTGCTGTTGACGGGAGTGGCCAGATTGCCGACGCAGGGGTCGGCGACAGGGGTCACGGTCATCGGTGGAAGAGGGTCGGTTGGCTGGATGGAAGCGGCAACTGCTCAGTCGCGGGCTTCAATCACGTTGAACAGCAGGGCCATGGCCACCGCAGGAGCGAGGATCCCGACAAGGGGCACGAACACCGAGGGCATCCAGGCGGCGACGAAGTCTCCGGTCATCAGCGTGGGCCAATACAGCTACCGTTCGGCACTGTAAGGAGACCCTCTGGAACTGCCGTTCAGCAGCCGGATGGGCGACATAAAAGTTCAGACCGTTCCCTCCAGACCACCTGCCGAGCCATGACCCAGGCCCTCTCCGGTGCTGCACTCGCCGCTCTGATCGCCGTGTGCTGGCTGCTGGGACGGCCGAAGCCGAGGTTGCTGAGCTCCACCGACACCTCTCAGGTGGCGGCCCTGAACCGCAGCCAGATGGAGCTGGTGCTCACCGAGGCAGACGGCCCCAACCCAGAACCAGCAGACGCGCCTTCGCCCCACTGGCCCCGCGAGGCCCGCAGCCGCCAGCAGCTGTTGGCCGAACTGGAGCGCCAGTTCCGGGCCGGTGGCGAGCAGCGCCAACAGGCCATGGCGACCTGCAGGGCTTGGGGCCATCGTGCGGCGTTACCCCTGATCCGCCGGGGCCTTAAGGATGCCGACACCAGGGTGGTGGGTCTTGCGGCCGAGGCCATGGCGGCCTTCCGCGGCCGCAGCACAGCGGCGATGCAGCGCGCTCAGACCTCCACACTGCCCCGCAATGTTTCCCGCACCCGATAGATCGGGCGCCCCTGGCTCTCGTGATATGTGCGCATCTGCAGCTCAGCCAACAGGCCAAAGCAGAACAACTGCACGCCCGCCACGATGGCCAGCACGGCCACCAGGAGCAGCGGCCGGTTACCGATATCGGCGTTCGCCAGCAGCTTCTCGGCCAGCAGATAGAGGGCCAGCACCAGGCCCACCGCAATGGAGGCAAGGCCGCCGAAGCCGAACACGTGCATCGGACGGGTCAGAAACCGCTTCATGAACCACACGGTGAGCAGGTCCATGAGGACCCGGAAGGTGCGGTCGATCCCGTACTTGCTCTGCCCAAACTGTCGGGCGTTGTGGTTCACCTTCACCTCGGTGATCCGTGCCCCCTCGATGAAGGCCAGGGCCGGCAGAAAGCGATGCAGCTCACCGTAGAGACTGATGTCCTCCACTAGCTCCCGGCGGTAGGCCTTGAGAGAGCACCCGTAGTCGTGTAATCGCACTCCAGTGACCTGGGCAATCAGCCGATTGGCCAAACGGGAAGGGAGTCGACGACTCAAACCATCGTCCTGGCGCTGATGACGCCAGCCACTCACCAGGTCATAGCCCTGCTCCAGCTGCTCCAGCAGCATGGGGATATCGGCTGGATCGTTCTGAAGGTCGCCGTCCAGCGTCACGATCAGATCCCCACGGCTGGCATCGAAGCCGGCTGACATGGCCGGTGTCTGCCCGTAGTTGCGACGCAACACCATCGCGACAAGTTCAGGGGTCTGAGCCGCCATGACCCGCAGCACGCCGGCCGTGCCATCGGACGATCCGTCGTCCACGAGCACCAGCTCAAACGGGCGTCCTAGGGGCCGCAGTGACGCCAAGAGCTGTTCCACCAGCAGCGGCAGGCTCTCCTCCTCGTTGTAGAGGGGTACCACGATGGAGAGTTCGGGCCTGAGCGGCGCGCTCATCGGACACCTGTGAATGCCTGCAACCTATGCGACGCCGTCGTAGCAGCGCATCACCCGCCCAGCCCCGCGCAGCTCCCGCCGGTAGTGGCTGCTCACGGGATGCAGAACCTGGGGATCGAGGCTGTCGATGCCCAGGCCGTTGCGGCCATGCTCGCGGCCGGAACTGTGCAGGTAGCGGCCCGCTCCGAGGTACAGGCCCACATGGCTGCAGCGCTGGGGTTGGCCGAAAAACACCAGATCACCGGCCCGGAGCAGGCCATAGGTGCCCGGCCGCACCGCCACCGGCTGACAGAAGCGCTCCTGCTGATAGGCGTCCCGGGGGATCCACACGCCAGCCGCGGCAAAGGCGCTCTGCGTGAAACCGGAACAGTCGAAATCTGGGCCCAGGGTTCCCCCCCAGAGGTAGTGGTTGTGGCACTGGCGCGCCTGCTCGGCAAAGGCGATCACCTGCGGCAGCCGGGCGGCGATGGCCTGGGCATCCAGCAGCTGGGGTCGCGGCCGCGGCGTCACGCGGGCATGGCCGAGCAGATCGCCGGGCTCGATCCAGCCGGGATAGCCGTCCTCCAGCAGGCGGACCCGCAACCGGCGTTGTGCTGCCTGCTCAGGTTGCAGCACCGCCAGGCAGCGGCCGGCAGCCGCCTGGGTGGCCAGGCCGCTGCCGCCGGCGCGGCTGTAGAGGTTGATCGGGGCGGCCAGCCGCCAGAGGCTGCCGGGTTGCAACAACTCCAGGGCCGCTGGGGTTCCCGGAGCCAGGCTGCCTAATCTCGCCATTAACGCCTTGGGCTGTGATGGGGTTTTACTGCCCGGATGGGCCGATGCAGCGGATCCTCTCCGATGCGATCGACCAACTGGAAGCCCAGGGGCGTCCGGGGCTACGGGACCAGCTCTCCGTCACCTGGCTGCGCTACGGCAGCAGCCTGCGAGGCACCGCCAGTACCGCCCCGGATGGCGAGGCCTTCTGGGCACACCCGGTTCACGGGGCGTCGTGGAGCGGCGAGCAGCCCCGCTACCCGGCCAGCGTGGTGAAGCTCTTCTATTTGGTGGCCGCCGAAGCCTGGCTGCAGCGCCAGTTGATCACCGACAGCCCTGAACTGCGCAGGGCGCTGGCGGACATGATCCGCGACTCCAGCAACGACGCCACCGGCATGGTGCTTGACCTGCTCACAGGCACCCAGAGTGGGCCGGAGTTGCCCCCCCTGGCCCTGGAGCGCTGGAGCCTGCAGCGGCAACTGGTGAACCAGTGGTATGCGGGCCTGGGCTGGCCCGAATGGCTGCACTGCAACGCCTGCCAGAAAACCTGGGGCGATGGGCCCTACGGGCGAGAGCGCCAGTCCTACGGCGAGCAGCTGGAGAACCGCAACCGCCTCAGCACCGACATGACCGCCCGACTGCTGCACGCCGTCATGGCGGGAGCCATGGTGTCTCCCCCCGCCAGCGGGCGCATGCAGGAGATGCTGGCCCGCTCCCTGGATCCCGCCGCGCGGGCCGCGGATCCCGAGAACCAGGTGGATGGTTTCATCGGCGGGGGCGCTCCGGACGGGGCACAGCTGTGGAGCAAGGCCGGCTGGATGAGCCAGGCCCGCCACGATGCGGCCTACCTGGAAATCCCCGGCCACCATCCCTGCGTGCTGGTGATCTTCAGCGAGGGCCCTGAACGGGCCCAGGACGAGGCCCTGCTGCCCGGACTCACGGCCCTGCTTCTGGAGGCCTCCACCAGCTGAGGCCTGAGCTCCGGATGCAAGAAACCCCGCCCCAGCAGTTGCGGGGCGGGGTTCAGGCAGGACACCTGCCGGTGGACAACGGAGAGGGAGGGATTCGAACCCTCGACAGAAGTTGCCTCCTGTAACTCCTTAGCAGGGAGCCGCTTTCAACCACTCAGCCACCTCTCCAGCGGCTCGCAAAGCCTATCAGCCGCCCTGCCCCTCCAGGGCCAATCGCGGCAGGCGGTGCTTGAAACCGCAGAGGATTTCCCAGGGGATAGTGCCGCAGGGCTCACTCCAGGCCTCAGGGGCAATACAGCCGCCAGCCTCGTCCTCCCCCAGCAAGGTCACCACACTGCCCACGTCCAGATCGGGGCTGTCGGTGGCATCGAGCACCAGCTGGTCCATGGTGATCGCGCCCACCTGGGGCACCGGCCGGCCGGCGAACAACACCTGCAGCTGATTGGAGAGCAGGCGAGGCACGCCGTCGGCGTAGCCGATGGCCAGCACCGCCAGGCGACTCGGGCGCTGGGTGATGAAGCGATGGCCATAGCTGACCCCCACCCCCGCGGGCACCTCCCGAATCAGCGAGACCCGAGCCCGCACGCGCATGGCCGGACGCAGGGGCAATCCGCCCCCCAGATGGGACGCAGGCCGGTGGCCATAGAGGGCCAGACCCACCCGCACCATGTCGAAATGCAGGCTGGGGCTGCGCAGCGTGCCCGCGGAGTTGGCGAGGTGACGGCACCCCGGCGGCAGCGATTGGTTCTGCAGCTCCGCCAGCACAGCCTCAAACCGCTGCTGCTGTTGGGCGGTCAGGCCGGTGTCCGCAGAGCTCGGGGCATCGGCATCGGCTAGGTGGGAATACACACCAGCCAGCTGCACCGATTCGAGGGCAGCGATGGCTTCCACCAGCCGGGGGCCGTCCTCCCAGGGAGCCCCCAGACGGCCCATGCCGGTGTCGAGCTTGAGCTGCACGGCCATGGGCCGGCCGCTACCGGCGGCGATGTTCTGACAGAGCAGCGCCTCCCGCATGCCGCTGAGGGTGGGCATCAGCTGCCAATGCAGACAGGTGCGCAGTTCATCGGGCTGGGTGAGGTTGCCCATCACCAGCACCGGAGCCTCCAGGCCGGCCTGGCGCAGCTCAAGGCCCTCCTGGAGCGTGGCTACGCCGAAGCTGCTGGCCCCCCCGGCGGCGGCGGCCCGTGCCACCGGCACGGCACCGTGGCCGTAGCCATCGGCTTTCACCACCGCCATCAACGCACAGCCGGGGCTGAGCGAGCGGCGCAGGGCGGTGGCATTGGCCGCAATCGCAGCCTCACTCACCTCCACCCAGGCCCGCTGGCGCGGATGAGCCCACAGCCCAGGGGCGCGCTCAGGGCTGGCAGGCGACGCTTCAGACATCGACAAAGGGTACGCGGGGCTGCAGATCCCAATCAAGATTCGCCCTAGCATGCCGCCAATCCTGCAGCCCTGCAGGGCTGGAGCTGGCATGGGCCACGTTCTCGTTCTCAACGCCTCCTACGAGCCGCTGAACATCACCAGCTGGCGGCGCGCCACGGTGATGCTGCTCAAGGGCAAGGCCGAAGGCCTCGAGCACGACCCCACCCTCTGTCTGCGGCCGGGCCTGCAACGGCCCACGGTGATCCGCCTGCGCCAGTTCGTGCGGGTGCCCTTTCGGCCCTTACCCCTCACCCGCCGCAACCTGTTCCATCGCGACGGGCACTGCTGTCAGTACTGCGGCAGCCTCAGCGAGCGGCTCTCCATTGATCACGTGATGCCCCGCAGCCGCGGCGGAGCCCATGCCTGGGAGAACGTGAC
>JBIIQU010000029.1:0-8136 GCA_044341905.1 Vulcanococcus sp.
CACCCGCCGATTGATTATCAGGACATCATCTATTACGCTGCTCCCAAGCAGCAGGATAAAAAAGCCAGCCTCGACGAGGTGGATCCCAAGTTGCTCGAGACCTTCGACAAGCTTGGCATCCCTCTAAGCGAGCAGAAGCGCCTCTCCAATGTTGCCGTTGACGCCGTTTTTGACAGCGTTTCGATTGCGACCACCTATAAGGAGAAGCTGGCCGAGCATGGTGTGATCTTCTGCTCCATCAGCGAAGCAGTGAAGGAGCACCCTGAGCTGATTGAGCGTTACCTCGGTACTGTGGTTCCGATCAACGACAACTATTTTGCGGCGCTGAACTCGGCGGTGTTCAGCGATGGTTCGTTTGTGTTCATCCCCAAGGGTGTCGAGTGCCCCATGGAGCTGTCCACCTACTTCCGCATCAACTCCGGTGATACCGGCCAGTTTGAGCGCACCCTGATCGTGGCTGAAGAGGGGGCATCTGTGAGTTATCTGGAGGGTTGCACGGCTCCGATGTTCGATACCAACCAGCTGCATGCGGCGGTGGTGGAGTTGGTGACCCTCGATGATGCTTCGATTAAGTACTCAACCGTCCAGAATTGGTACGCCGGAGATGAGAACGGCGTGGGTGGGATCTACAACTTCGTGACCAAGCGCGGCCAGTGCCGCGGCGACCGCAGCAAGATCAGCTGGACCCAGGTGGAGACAGGATCTGCCATCACCTGGAAGTACCCCAGTTGTGTGCTGCAGGGTGCCGAATCGGTAGGTGAGTTCTATTCGGTGGCGCTCACCAACCACAGGCAGCAGGCCGATACCGGCACCAAGATGATCCATGTGGGGCCGCGCACCCGTTCCACGATTGTGAGCAAGGGCATCAGTGCCGGCCGTTCTGCGAACAGTTATCGCGGCCTGGTCCAAATGGGGCCCAAGGCAGTGGGCGCCAAGAACTACAGCCAGTGCGATTCCATGTTGATCGGCGATCAGGCCGCCGCCAACACGTACCCCTACATCCGTTCCCAGCAGCCCCAAGCCGCTGTGGAGCACGAGGCGAGCACCTGCCGCATCTCTGAGGATCAGTTGTTCTATCTCCAGAGCCGTGGCATTGGCTTTGAAGAGGCGGTCTCGATGATGGTGAGTGGCTTCTGCCGCGATGTCTTCAATCAACTCCCCATGGAGTTTGCCGCCGAAGCCGATAAGCTCCTTGCTCTGAAGTTGGAAGGCTCGGTGGGCTAAGCCCTGCGTTGTCTTCTCGTCCTGGATTCATTTGTTTACCCATCCGTTCTCCCCTTTCATTTTCCACCTGTGATTCGCCCTGACGCTCCCGTTCTGCTTGAGATCAAGGATCTCCACGCCCGGGTTGAGGACAAGGCGATCCTCAAGGGCGTCAACCTCACGGTGCGGGCCGGTGAGATCCATGCCGTGATGGGCCGCAATGGCAGCGGTAAGAGCACCCTTTCGAAAGTGCTCGCCGGC
The DNA here is from genome assembly GCA_044341905.1 of Vulcanococcus sp. Lineage (GTDB taxonomy): Bacteria > Cyanobacteriota > Cyanobacteriia > PCC-6307 > Cyanobiaceae > Vulcanococcus. The sequence continues at coordinate 1,465 of JBIIQU010000029.1, forward strand.
CATCCGGCTTACACCGTCACCGCTGGTGCAGTGTCCTATCGCGGCCAGGATCTGCTGGCTCTAGATCCGGAGCTGCGCGCCCGCATCGGCGTATTCCTTGGGTTTCAGTACCCGGTGGAGATCCCTGGGGTGAGCAACCTGGAGTTCCTGCGGGTGGCCACCAATGCCCGCCGCGCTGAACTGGGGAGCGAAGAGCTGGATACGTTCGCCTTTGAAGATCTGGTTCGCGAGCGCCTCAAGGTGGTGCAGATGGATCCGGCTTTCCTCGATCGCAGCGTCAATGAGGGCTTCAGCGGCGGCGAAAAGAAGCGCAACGAGATTCTGCAGATGGCTCTTCTGGAGCCTCTGGTGGCGATCCTGGATGAAACGGATTCAGGCCTCGATATCGATGCCCTGCGCATCGTGGCGGGAGGCGTGAATCAGCTGGCCAACGCGGACAACGCCACGGTGTTGATCACCCACTACCAGCGCTTGCTCGAGGCCATCACGCCTGATTTCGTGCACGTGATGGCGGCCGGTCGCATCCTGCGTACCGGTGGCAAAGAGCTCGCCCTTGAATTGGAGGAGCGTGGCTACGACTGGGTGGATCACGAGTTGGCGGCCCAGGCTCCTGTGCCCCTGGAGGTGGCCTGATGGCGGCAAGCCTCACTGCTCCCATGGCGCTCGCAGATTGGACCCAGCAGTGGCTCAAGGGTCTGCCCGTTGCTGACGGGCGGCTGGCTGCTGTGCAACAGCGTGGCCGTGAGGCCCTGGCCGAACTTCCCGTGCCGTCCAGTCGTCAGGAGGACTGGCGCTTCACTGACCTGGGTCTGCTCGCGGGGCTTGACGCCACCTTGGCCAGCTCTCCGAGTGATGCTGGCCTGCCACCAGCCGCCCCTGGTGTTCTGCGGCTGGTGCTGGATGGTCGTAGCGATCCCCTAGCGGGTGTTGTGCTGCCAGCGGGGCTTGCACCGCTGAGCGATTCCGAACTCGCCCAGGCCCTGGGCCACACCTTGGCCGCTACCGCTTGCGAGCACCACTGGTCTGTTGAACTCAACCATGCGGCCGCCCAGCAGGTGTTGGCCCTGCGGGTGACCAGCCGCTCCTGCATCAGCCTGGAGCTGGTGAGCATGCAGGCGGCGGGCCTGTTGCCCCTGCGGGTGTTGTTGGTGTTGGAGGAGAAGGCCGAGCTTGAGCTCTGTCAGTTCGCCGGCGCCAGTGGTGCTGGTCTCACCAGCCTGGTGTTGGAGGCCCATCTGGGCCGTGGTGCCCGCTTGAATCACGGCGTGGTGGCCCTGGGACGCAACGACGCCGCCCTGCTGGCCCACCTGGCCATCGAGCAGGAGCCGGAGAGTTCCGCCACCCTCGCCACGGTGGCTGCTGGTTGGGGCCTGGCTCGCTTCGAGCCCCGCATCCGCCAGGTGGATGGCAGTGCCTCCACCACGCTGAGGGGGCTGCAGGTGGTTGATCACCGTCAGGTCGCCGACACCCACAGCCACATCAGCTTTTCCGGCCCGGAAGGGCAGCTCGATCAGCTGCACAAGGCCGTAGCTGCCGGCCAGGGACGCAGTGTGTTCAACGGGGCTGTGCGTGTGTCCAGGGAAGCCCAGCGCACCAACGCCGCCCAGCTCAGCCGCACCCTGTTGCTCTCCGATCGCGCCCGGATCGACACCAAGCCGGAGCTGGAGATCGTGGCTGACGATGTGAAGTGTGCCCACGGGGCCACCGTGAGTTGCCTGCAGACCGACGAGCTCTTCTATCTCCAGAGCCGCGGTATTGCGGCTGATCAGGCTTCAGCCCTGCTCAAGCGGGCTTTCTGCGAAGAGGTGCTGCGGGACCTGCCCGGCGCCGCCAGCCAGTGGTGCCGCTTCGAACATCTCCTCGCCTCGGCATGACCAGCACCGTGCCCGCCCATGAGCTGCGTCCTGCCCTCGAGGTGGCGGAAGCCCCCAACCTGGCGGCGCTCACCCGTCCAGACTTTCCTTTGCTGGCCCAGACCGCCTGCCTGGGGCAGCCGCTGATCTACCTCGATCACGCCGCCACCAGTCAGAAGCCGCGGCAAGTACTCGAGGCCCTTCAGCACTACTACGACCATGACAACGCCAACGTGCACCGCGGTGCTCATCAGCTGAGTGCTCGGGCCACCGAGGGGTTTGAAGGGGCCAGAGCCAAGACGGCTGCCTTCGTGGGGGCGGCGTCGGCCAATGAGATTGTGTTCACCCGCAACGCCAGCGAAGCAATCAATCTGGTGGCCCGCAGTTGGGGTGAGGCGAACCTCCAGGCCGGTGATGAGGTGCTGCTCACCGTGATGGAGCACCACAGCAATCTGGTGCCCTGGCAGCTGTTGGCGGCCCGCACCGGCTGTGTGTTGCGTCATGCGGGCCTCACACCCTCCGGTGAGCTTGATCTTGAGGATCTGCGCAGCAAGCTGAATGAGCGCACCAAGTTGGTGAGCCTGGTGCAGGTGAGCAACACGCTCGGCTGCCTCAACCCGATCGCCGAGATTGCCGGCCTGGCCCATGGGGCTGGGGCGCTGTTACTGGTGGATGCCTGCCAGAGCCTGCCCCACCTGCCGATCGATGTTGCCCAGCTGGGCGCCGATTTCCTGGTGGGAAGTTCTCACAAACTCTGCGGTCCCACCGGCATGGGCTTCCTGTGGGGCAGGGAAACGCTGCTGGAGGGGATGCCGCCTTTCCTGGGCGGTGGCGAAATGATCCTGGACGTCTACCTGGATCACAGCACCTGGGCGGGGTTGCCCCACAAGTTCGAGGCCGGCACCCCGGCCATCGGGGAGGCCATCGGCATGGGCGCGGCCCTGGACTACCTCGAGGCCATTGGCTTGGATCGCATCCACGCCTGGGAGCAGCAGCTCACCCGCCAGCTGTTTGATCGCCTCCAGGCGATCGATGGTCTGCGGATCCTGGGTCCAACCCCCCACCAGCAACCGGATCGCGGTGCCCTGGCGGCTTTCCACGTGGAGGGTGTTCATGCCAACGACATCGCAGCCCTGCTCGATTCGGCCGGCATCTGCATTCGCAGTGGTCACCACTGCACCCAGCCCCTGCACCGCCACTACGGCCTGAGTGCCTCAGCCCGGGCCAGCCTCAGTTTCACCACCACCCCTGAGGAGATCGATCGCTTTGCCGATGAGCTCCAAGGCAGCATTCAGTTTCTGCGGGAGCACAGCTGAGCCGGTAGGCCTTCCCTTAGGCCGGCTGCAGGACGGCCATGGCCTCGGCCTGGTGCGCTCCCTGCCAGGTCCAGGTCCAGTGCCAGCCGGCCGCTTCTGCAGCCGCGACGATGGCGGCGCGGTCCGCGGGGATGTCACAGTGGCTCAGATGGCTGATCACGTGCTCCTGTTGCTCGGCCGTGAGTTGGGGCCAGCCCTGCTGGATGCGCTGGGTGTATCGCGCCACGTAGGCCTCCCGGCTCTCACCGGGTTCGCGAAACACATCGACCCACACAAACACGCTGCCGGGGCTCATGCGGGTTCGCGCTGCTTGCAGAAACGTGAGCTTGGCCTGATCGTCCAGGTGGTGGATCGCAAAGGCCGAATGCAGGATGTCGGTGGTTGGCAGCGCCGCGCTGCCTGCCCTGCCGCCATCCAGATTGCCCTGGGCCCAGGCCAACAAATCGCCCTCCAGCCAGTTGGTGGCGTACGGGACGCTCCCCAGGGCCTGCTGTGCCATCGGCAGCACCACCGCTGCCTGATCGAGGCCGGTGTAGGCGCCCAGGGGCAGCCGCTGGAGCAGCGGTGCCAGCAGGGCCAGGTCGCCGCAGCCCAGGTCCACCAGCCGCGGGGCGGGGGCGTCTGCGGGGCGAGTGGCCAGCCAGGCCTCGATGGCCGTGGCTGTGGCGCTGGCCACGGCTCGATGCTCCATCAGGTTGTGCTCTACTACCGCCCGGTAGGAGCTCCACTGCCGCTCGAAGAAATCCATCACCCATCGGCTCGTGCCGCCATTCTCCTGGAGCAGGGTGGCGGGGGGCTCAGCCGGGTTCGTCCCACAGGGTCTTGCGGCTGTAGGGCCCACCCGGCAGCTCCCAGAAGCTGCCATCCACAAACCGGTGCTGCCGGTCCAGGGCGGCGATCTGGGCCAGCTCGGGCGGGGTGAGCTGCAGCTGGGCCGCGGCCAGGTTCGCGGCCAGCCGCTCGCGCTGCACCGATTTAGGAATCACCGCCGTGCCTGTGGCGATGCCCCAGGCCAGCAGCACCTGAGCGGGGCTGGCTGCATGGGCCGCGGCGATCTGGCTGATCACCGGCTCGCTCAGCAGCGGTGTGGGGCCGCTTGCCGCCGGTGAGCCCAGGGGCGAGTAGGCCGTGATGGCGATGCCCTCTCGGCGGCAGAATTCCAGCAAGGCGTTTTGCTGCAGCCAGGGATGACGTTCCACCTGGTTCGTCGCTGGCTTGATGCGGCAGCTGGGCAAGAGGCCCTCGAGCTTGCTGGCGCTGCAATTGGACACCCCGATCTCGCGCACCAGGCCGGCCTCCACCAGGGCTTCCATGGCGGCCCAGGTGGCGCTCAATGGCAGTTGTTCGAGCGCGATCTGGTCGGCTGCGCTGCTGGGCATCAGCACGCCATGGCGGTGTGCCACCGGCCAGTGGATCAGGTACAGATCCAGCTGATCCAGCTGCAGGTCGGAGAGGGTCCGCTCCAGGGCTGGCCGCACCTGCTCGGGGGCGTGGCAGTCGTTCCAGAGTTTGGAGGTGATCCACAGCGCTTCCCGGGTCACGAGCCCACTGGCCAGCGCGGCCGCGAGGGCAGCACCCACCTCGGTCTCGTTGCCATAGATGGAGGCGCAGTCGATGTGGCGATAGCCCAGTTCCAGAGCGGTTTGCACCGCAGCCCCCACCTCACCGGTAGCCGCCTTCCAGGTGCCCAGCCCCAGGGCGGGCATGGTGGCGCCGCTGGCCAGGGTGATCGCGGGGACGAAAGACACAGGGGCCAGCTCGCTCAAGTCAGCACCACCATGTTGCGCTCAGTGGCCGTGCACGTGGCTCACAGCTGCTGTACCGCGGCGGCAGCCCGCTCGCCGGCCTCGATCGCCCCTTCGAAGTAGCCCGGCCAGCGCGGTGACATCTCGGTGCCGGCCCAGTGCACCCGGCCATGGGCCGCAGGGCCTGGCCCCCCCTGGTCGCCGGCCGCCAGGCGGGCGTAACTGGTCCAGGTGCCGGGGGTCAGAAAGCTCGTGAATGCCCCGCCGCTCCAGGGTTCGGCGTTCCAGGGCTGCTCGATCAGTTCAAGTGGTTTGGCGGCCTCGGGCCCCCAGTAGGCCACCAGGTCGTCAAGGATCAGCCGCTGGCGCTCCTGCGCCGGCAGTGCGCCCAGGCGCAGGGCCCGTTCGCCGGCCAGAAAGCTGGCCAAGACCGCTGGTTGGCCCTCTGGGGGGCTGCTGTCGGCAGTGAGTTCCAGGGCCGCGCGATCGCCGATGCCCAGGCCGTTGAGGCCCCGCTCGCGCCAGAAGGGGCGGGCGTACACGGCCAGCACTTTGGTCATGGCCCCCATCGGGGAGCGCTGCAGCAGGGCCCGGTGGGCGGCTGGTAGGGGTGGGTCCAGGTGGATGGCCAAGCGCAACTGCGGTGGCACCGCCACCACCGCCGCCCGGGCTTGGCAGGTGGGGCCGCCAGCGGTGACGACGGTGACGCCGTCTCCGTTCTGGCGGATCGCCACGACCGCCTGCCCCTGCTGGACACAATCCGGATCGCCGGCCTGTAGGGCTTCAACCAGCAGCGGCGGCACCTGGCCTGCCCCGCCCCGCACCAGCCAGGCTTCGGGGCTCTCGGCCTGGGGTGCCACCGCCTGGCTCCAGGCCAGATGCAGGATCGAGGCCTCCCAGGGTTCAAAGCCGCCGGAGCCTCCCACCCGGCACAGCCACTCGAGCGGCAACCGCGCCAGCTTGTGGCCGCTGTGCTCGCCCGCCCATTGGGCAACGCTGAGCCGATCCAGCCGCTCGGCGTCGGCGGTGCGCCACGGTTGCCGCGGGTCCACTTGGGCCACCAGCTGGGCAAAGGCCTGCTGGAGCTCCAGGGTGGCAGCGAGCTCTGCTGCAGGCAGATCGAGCTGCTGCGGCTCAAAGAACAGCAAGCTCTCCCCAAAGCCATGGGCCAGGGGAGCCTGCCGGGGCCGCCCCTGCCAGTGCAGGACGCCGTCGCCGTCGTAGTGGCTCGGGTAGGTGTCGAGGGCCAGTTCGCCGAGCAGTGCCGCGAAGCGGTGGTGGCTGGCTCCACCCCACTGGCCGCCCAGATCCACGGCGCCGCCGTTCTGGAGGTGTTGGCTGAGCATGCGTCCCCCCACCCGCTCGCGGGCTTCCAGAACCCGCACGCGCCGGCCCGTCTGTTGCAGCCGCCTCGCTGCCACCAGCCCCGAGAGGCCGGCGCCCACCACCACGACGTCGACTGCGGTCACCATGGCATGGGTAGCCCCTTCGCCCTGCGCTCACCTTGGCCAGCTCCAGCGATAACGCAAGCTTGTTTTTGGTGGTGTTAGGCGGTCGCACGGCCCAGAGCACCATCGAGCTGCACGATGTGCGCTTTGTGGCCGGACGCAGCATCGACGACACCCTGCCGGAGCTGCGGCTCCAGTGGTTCGGGAGGCGTGAGGGCCTGCATCTGGACGCCTACATGGCGGTGCGGGCGGTGGATGGCTGGGCGGTGCGCCTCGGGCGCGAGCCTGCCGCGCCCCGGCCCGAGCGGCT
>JBIIQU010000030.1:0-8114 GCA_044341905.1 Vulcanococcus sp.
CAGGGGGCTGGCCGCCACCAGGGCCAGTAGCTCCCGCAGGGCCGCAAAGCCACCAAACGGCGGCAGCCCCATCAGCCCGGCAGCACCGGCCAGGAAGGCCATCCCCATCAGCGGCCGGCGGCTCCACAGGCCGCCGAGCTGGGTGAGGTCCTGGGTGACATTGCTGATCACCACCGTGCCCACCGCCATCAACAGCAGCGCCATGGGCAGGGGGTACACAAGCAGCAGGTGGTCAGCCACGGTGATACCGCCCAGACCCACCGCCACAAACAACAGGCCTAGCCAGCTGCTCACCAGAAAGCTGAGGGCACGCTTCACATCGATCTGGCCCAGGGCGATCAAGGCCGCCACCAGGGCCGTGGTGCCGCCCACCACCACCAGCACCCCCTGCACCAGGGGGCTCAGTTCGATCAGTGGCTCGAGCCTCAGCAGCACCCAAGCGCCACCCAGCACCACCACGGAGTTGCGCAGCACGGTGGAGGGCAGAGGGCTCTCCATGGCCTCATCCAGCCACAGGTGCAGCGGAATCTGGGCGCATTTGCCCATCGGACCGGCAATCAGGGCCAGCAGGATCCACTGGAAGCCAAGGGGGAGCGGCTGGCCGTTGTTGGTGAGATCCGCAGCCCAGGCCTGCAGACCGTGGAAGTTCCAGGTGCCGGTGACCGGCAGCAGGGCAATCACACCCGCCAGCAGGATCAGGTCGCCGATGCGCTTGGTGAGGAAGGCATCGCGAGCCCCCTTCACCACCAGGGGCTGGTTGTACCAGGTGCCCACAATCAGATAGGTGCCCACGGTGAGCAGCTCGAGCAGCACGTAGCTGAAGAACACCGAATCGGTGAGCATCAGGCCGCAGAGGCCCGCCTCAAAAAAACTCAGGCCCCCGAAGAAGCGGGGCCAACCCCAGTCCATCTCCAGATAGGCAATCGAATAGATCTGCACGAGCACGTGCAGGCCAGTGATCACCGTCATGGCGATCAAGGCCGGCTCGGTCACGAGACCGTCGAAGCCAATGCGCAGGCCTGCGGTGTTCAGCCAGGTCCAGCTGAAGCTGGGGGGGGCGTAAAGGGCAGCGGCACCGGCGGCGGAATTGCCATGGAGCCCCAGCAGGGCCAGAAAACTGTGGCCAAAGGCAATGGCCACCATCAGCAGGTTGATGTAGCCGGAGGGCCGGGGGCCAGTGCGGGCAATCAACCCTGGCGACCACAGCAGGCTCGCCAGGGCTCCCACGAGGGGATAGAGGGGCACCAACCAGGCCGTCTCAATCAGAGAAACGGTCATCGGCAATCAGAGCAAAAGGGGCAACGGAGAAACCGTTGGAACCAACGCCACCGGAGGGGATCTGGGGGCGCCGGACCTCCGACGTGGCGCGAACGGTAGAAACCCCAGAAGCCCGTTGGGTGCCGCCAGCAACAGGTGTTACCTATGCCCCCGGCAAGGCTGTCTTATGGGAGTGGCTCGAAGTTGCGGCAGATCTGCGGTTGCTGCTCAGGGCCCACCGGTGCCATGACAGAACCACAGACGCGGAGGGAGGACCGATGCGCTCCACCCTCAACGAACTGCTGAACCAGCTAGTCCAGCGCGGCTGGGCCAAGGTGGACCCCACCCCGGGGCTGCCGCGACCGGCCCCATGCGGCCCCTGGTGGTCAATCGAACTGGGCGCCGTCACCACGGTGACCCTGCATCCCTGGCAGCAGGGTCTCCTGGAGTTCAGCCTCACGGTGCTGGCCGATCCCCAGGACGCGATTCAATCCTTCGAGCTGGAGTGCAACGCCATGCCGGTGCCGGTGGCCCTGATCAACTGGTGGGGCGGCCTGGATGCCGCCCTGGTGCAGGCCGGGTGGCTGCGCGACCAGCTGGTGGCCGCCTGGGACCGGGAAATCAGTACCGGCGGTGAGATGCCCTGAGCTCAGCCAAAACGGCGGCGACCATCGTTGAAGCTGGCAAAGCTCGCCACCTCGCCGCTACCGCCGCTGGCCTGGCTGAGCTTCCACACATTGCGGCTCACCCGCCGGGCCTTGAGACCACCGCGCTCCACCAGGGCGGCGCCGGGACGGGCCCCCATCAGATAGGTCACCTCAGCGGTGCTGAGGGGAGCGCCAGTCTGGAGGGCCAGTTGGGTGAGCTCCAGCCGGTGGCGCAGGGCGGCTGTGTCGCACTGGCCGCCATCCTCAGAATCGTTCCACACCCAGGGGAGCTCGCCGTTGGCCGCCATCTTCTGCATCAGGCCCATACCCACCAGGGCCAGGGCCTGCTCCGGCTTGACGCCGCCGAAATCCTGACCGCTCTCCTGCTCCAAGGGCTTGCTGGCCTTGGCGGAAGCGTTGGAGGCAGAGCGCTTGGCGGCCACGGGCAGGTTGGCGAGGAATGGCCGGAAGGTACCGGTCCATCCCAGGACTCGCAAGCGCAGAGGCGGGATCGGAGGCAGCTCCCGGAGCAGAGCGGTAAGATCGCCGGGCTCCTTCAGCTGGACCGCTGAGGACAACGACCTCAACGTCCGCAGGGAGCGCATCCTGTCCTTGGCCGATCGAACCCCCAGGCAACGCTCGCGTTCCGTGCAGATCACCGGAACCGACCTGGGTTTCAGCGGCAGCGGCTCCAGCCTCGAGGCCCAGAAGCCCTCGGCGGCCAGCTGCGTGATCACCACCGATAGCGAGGGCTCACGCCTGGCCCGCCAGTCCAGCCAGGTGCAGTCCATCGAGTTGCGCACCTATGTGTTTCTCGATTCCCTGCAACCCCAGCTGGCGGCCTACATGGGCACGGTGAGCCAGGGCTTCCTGCCGATCCCCGGCGATGCCTGCCTCTGGCTCGAGGTGTCCCCCGGCATGGCGGTGCACCGCGTCACCGACATTGCCCTCAAGGCCAGCACGGTGCGGCTGGGCCAGATGATCGTGGAGCGGGCCTTTGGCTCCCTGGCCCTCTACCACCGCGACCAGAGCAACGTGCTCCACTCGGGCGATGTGGTGCTCGAGGCCATCGGCAGCAGGGTGGAGCAGCGCAGCCGCTGCGAGGTGAGCTGGACGGAAATCATCCGCGCCATCACCCCCGACCACGCGGTGCTGATCAACCGCCAGAACCGCCGTGGCTCCATGATCCAGTCGGGGATGAGCATGTTCATCCTTGAAACCGAGCCAGCCGGCTACGTGCTGATCGCCGCCAACGAAGCAGAAAAGGCCTCCAACATCACCATCGTGGACGTGAAGGCCGTGGGCGCCTTTGGGCGACTCACCCTGGCGGGCCGAGAGGGCGATGTGGAAGAGGCTGCCGCCGCCGCCATGCGCGCCGTGGAGATGGTGAACCGGCGCGCCAAAGCCTGAACCCCAAGGCCGCGCCTACACCCCCAACAGCTGGCGCAGGCCCGGGGCCAAGGCTCGGGCCGCCTTGCCACGGCTGCCGAGTTTGTCCTTGAGGTGTTGGGACATGCGGGCGTAGGTCATCCCTGCCTCCCGCACCCAGAAAATTGGGTCGTAGCCACCGCCATGGCCATCCGGGGCGGTGAGGATCTCGCCGCGGCAGATGCCCTGCGCCTCCAGCACGGTGGTGCCACTGGGATCGGCCAGGGCCATGGCGCTGTTGAAACTGGCGCTTCGGTAAGGGGTGGAGCCCAGCGCCTGCAGGAGCCGGTGGATCCGCTCGTGATCGGTGGGGGCGTAGCGGGCGGAATACAACCCCGGCGCTCCCGCCAGCGCATCCACTTCCAGGCCGGAGTCGTCCGCCAAGGCCCACTGGCCGGTGAGCCGCGCCACGGTTTCGGCCTTCAGGCGGGCATTGGCGAGGTAGGTGCTGCCGGTTTCCTCAATCTCAAGCCCCTTGGGCTGCTGGCGCACCTGCAGGGCCACAGCATCGAGCATGGCGCCGATCTCGGCCACCTTGTAGGCGTTGCCGCTGGCGATCACCAGAACGGGTGGCTGCAGCTGCCCTTGCACGTCTGAATTCAATTGCCCTGCCATTGTCGCCAATGGCGAGGCTGGAGGGGGGAGGCAAGCTGGGTTGAACATTCCACCCCCCGAAAAGCTCCAGGGGTGCCTGCCTCGGCTGAACCGTAGGCAGGCACCCGTGGGACAGCAAGGGCTGGGGTGCCGCATGTGCGCGGCAACAGACATCACAGGCCAGCACGCGTAGGGTGAAGACACCTGAGGGCCCGGGCGAACCATGGAGACCAGCCTGGTTCTGCAGAACCTGCTCACACCGCCGGTTCTGTTCTTTTTTCTGGGCGTGATCGCCGTGCTGGTGGGCTCCGATCTGGAGATTCCGGCTCCCTTGCCGAAACTGTTTTCTCTTTATCTTCTGCTCGCCATCGGCTTCAAGGGAGGCCTGGAACTCGCCCACAGCGGCCTGGGGGGGCAAGTGCTCCCCACGATTGCGGCGGCCGTGGCGATGTCCCTGGCGGTGCCGCTCTACAGCTTCCTGGCCTTGAAGCTGAAGTTCGACAGCTTCAATGCGGCCGCCATTGCCGCCACCTACGGCTCGATCAGCGCGGTGACCTTCATCACGGCCCAGAGCTTTCTGGAAACGCAGAAGATCTCCTACGACGGCTTCATGGTGGCGGCATTGGCCCTGATGGAATCGCCAGCAATCATCGTGGGCCTGCTGCTGGTGAAGCTGGCGGCCCCGCAGCAGCAGCAGCGGCCCGATGCCAAGGGGATGCGCTGGGGATCCGTGTTGAACGAAGCCTTCCTCAACAGCTCGGTGTTTCTGCTGGTGGGCAGCCTGGTGATCGGGGTGCTGGTGTCGGCCTACAGCCCGGCCAGCGCCGAAAAGATGCTGCCCTTCACCGACAAGCTCTTCTATGGAGCCCTGAGTTTTTTCCTGTTGGACATGGGCATCGTGGCCGCCCAGCGACTTAGCGACCTGCGGCGGGCCGGCACCTTTCTGATTGCCTTCTCGGTGTTAATGCCGCTGTTCAACGCCGTGGTGGGGGGCCTGATCGCCCGGGGGCTGCAGCTCAGCCCGGGCAACGGCCTGTTGTTTGTGGTGCTGTGCGCCAGCGCCTCCTATATCGCCGTGCCGGCAGCCATGCGGATGACCGTGCCCGAGGCCAACCCCAGCCTCTACATCTCCTCCGCACTGGGCGTCACCTTCCCGTTCAACATCATTGTGGGAATACCTCTCTACATGGCCCTGGTGAACAAACTTCTTCCCGCTGCGGGTTGAGCTGATGAAACGCGTTGATCTGATCCTCAGTGAGCGGGAGTTGGATTCCGTGATCAAGGCCATTGATGCCGCAGGCGCGCCGGGCTACTCGGTGATGAAGCACGTCACCGGCAAGGGCCCCCACGGCTCGGTATCGGAGGCAATGGACTTCAGCGGCCTTGGGGCCAACGCCCACGTGATCATTTTCTGCGAGGCCTCGATCCTGGCCAAGCTGCGGCAGGGCATCCAGCCACTACTGGATTACTACGGTGGAGTGGCGTACGTCTCCGAGGCTGAACCCCTGTGATGTCGGTGTCCCCGTTGACAAATCCGGGAGCGATTTTGGGGCCGACGACAAGCATCTCCAAAGTTTTGTGATGCACCAATGAGCGCCGCTTATCAATGGGTGCACAGACGGTGATGGCCAGACGGGCCCCAATGGCTTGACGGGAGGATGACCTGCCGACCATGGTTGCAGGCGAACATTCCACCCCTCCTCCAGGAGCAGGTAATGGCTAACGAAACCATGGGCATCGCCCTCGGCATGATCGAGACCCGGGGTCTCGTGCCCGCGATCGAAGCCGCTGACGCGATGACCAAGGCCGCCGAAGTGCGCCTGATCGGTCGCGAATTCGTGGGCGGCGGTTACGTGACCGTTCTGGTCCGCGGCGAAACCGGCGCTGTGAACGCTGCCGTTCGCGCTGGCGCTGATGCCTGCGAGCGCGTGGGTGATGGCCTGGTGGCCGCTCACATCATTGCCCGCCCCCACCGTGAAGTTGAGCCTGCTCTGAACAGCAGCGCCGGCTTCGTGGGTTCCAAGGACTGAGCACTGAGCCGCGCCGCTGACGGCCGCTCAACCCTCTGATTCTTTTTCCCGAACCCACCCGGAGATTCTCCATGGCAAAGAAGTACGACGCTGGGGTCAAGGAGTACCGCGACACGTATTGGACTCCTGATTACGTTCCCCTCGATTCCGACCTGCTCGCGTGCTTTAAGTGCACCGGCCAGGAAGGTGTGCCCCGCGAGGAAGTAGCCGCTGCTGTGGCTGCTGAATCGTCCACCGGCACCTGGTCCACTGTGTGGTCCGAGCTCCTCACCGACCTCGACTTCTACAAGGGCCGTTGCTACCGCATCGAAGACGTTCCTGGCGACAAGGAAGCCTTCTATGCGTTCATCGCCTATCCCCTCGACCTGTTCGAGGAAGGCTCCATCACCAACGTTCTGACCTCCCTGGTCGGCAACGTGTTCGGCTTCAAGGCCCTGCGCCACCTGCGCCTGGAAGACATCCGCTTCCCGCTGGCCTTCATCAAGACCTGCATGGGTCCCCCGAACGGCATCCAGGTCGAGCGCGACCGGATGAACAAGTACGGCCGTCCCCTGCTGGGTTGCACCATCAAGCCGAAGCTCGGCCTGAGCGGTAAGAACTACGGCCGTGTGGTGTACGAGTGCCTGCGTGGCGGTCTCGACTTCACCAAGGACGACGAGAACATCAACTCGCAGCCCTTCCAGCGCTGGCAGAACCGTTTCGAGTTCGTTGCCGAAGCTGTGAAGCTGGCCGAACAGGAAACTGGCGAGAAGAAGGGTCACTACCTCAACTGCACGGCAGCGACCCCCGAGGAGATGTATGAGCGCGCCGAGTTCGCCAAAGAACTGGGCCAGCCCATCATCATGCACGACTACATCACCGGAGGCTTCACCGCTAACACCGGTCTGGCCAAGTGGTGCCGTAAGAACGGCATGCTGCTCCACATTCACCGCGCCATGCACGCGGTGATCGACCGTCACCCCAAGCACGGCATCCACTTCCGTGTGCTGGCCAAGTGCCTGCGTCTCTCCGGTGGTGACCAGCTCCACACCGGCACCGTGGTGGGCAAGCTGGAAGGCGATCGTCAGTCCACCCTGGGCTACATCGACCAACTGCGCGAATCCTTCGTTCCCGAAGATCGCAGCCGCGGTAACTTCTTCGACCAAGATTGGGGTTCCATGGGCGGCGTGTTCGCCGTGGCCTCCGGCGGTATCCACGTGTGGCACATGCCCGCGCTGGTGAGCATCTTCGGCGACGATTCCGTGCTCCAGTTCGGTGGTGGTACCCACGGTCACCCCTGGGGTTCTGCTGCTGGTGCTGCTGCCAACCGTGTGGCCCTCGAGGCCTGCGTCAAGGCACGCAACGCCGGTCGCGAAATCGAGCGCGAAGGTCGCGACATCCTTCTGGAAGCCGCGAAGCACAGCCCCGAGCTGGCCATCGCTCTCGAGACCTGGAAGGAAATCAAGTTCGAGTTCGACACCGTCGACAAGCTCGACGTCAACTGAGCCAATCGCTAACGGGATTCGGGAAACAGCCTCACGTTGTTTCCCACCCGAGCATTCATTCCATCCATCTCAAGGAACCCCATGCCTTTCAAGAGCACCGTGGGTGACTACCAAACAGTCGCCACCCTGGAGACCTTCGGCTTCCTCCCGCCGATGACCCAGGACGAGATCTACGACCAGATCGCGTACATCATTGCCCAGGGTTGGAGCCCGCTCGTTGAGCACGTGCACCCCAGCCGTTCCATGGCCACCTATTGGTCCTATTGGAAACTGCCCTTCTTCGGTGAGAAGGACCTGAGCGTGATCGTGAGCGAGCTCGAAGCTTGCCACCGCGCATACCCCGACCACCACGTGCGCCTCGTGGGCTACGACGCCTACACCCAGAGCCAAGGCTCCTGCTTCGTGGTGTTCGAAGGCCGCTGATTCAGCGCCTAACAACGTTGGTCCCGGTCTATCCGGGACCACACCTTTTTTGAGCTGATCGTTGACACAACGATCGGATTGTTTTGTGCAACTCCCTGCAGGCCTGTGCATCAACAGGGCAGGGGTGCCGCATACCCAGTCATTCCATACGCCGGGCGGACATGGCCACCAAATCGAGTCGCGAAGCAGCCCTGGAGCGCCGTAAGGCACTCACCGATGGAGGCAAAAAGGCCGCCAGCCGCATGAACGCG
>JBIIQU010000031.1:0-7999 GCA_044341905.1 Vulcanococcus sp.
GCGGGGGAAATGCAAGGTGATGCGGCGCTTCACGCTCGAGCGTCCTCCAGGAATGAGCGTAGCGACCCTGCCAAAACTGGCAGAGTGGGCGGCCACCCCCTGCGGGACCTGGTCTTGAGCTCCGAGCCCCCTGTGACCACTGCTGCCGAGGGCCTGCTGGGCCGGCGTGAGCGGATGCTGCTGGCTGCCCTGGCGGCGGTGCTGGCCGTGGTGCTGTTTGCCCTGCGGGGAGGCCTGCAACCGGCGGCACCGCTGGAACAACTGGCCCGCCAATCCCTGGATCTCCCCGTGGCCCTGGCCGATGGCCGCCCCACCCTGGTGGAGTTCTATGCCGACTGGTGTGAAGCCTGCCGGGCCATGGCGCCGGCGATGGCCGCCATGGAACGCCAACACCACGATCAGATCGATGTGGTGCTGCTCAACGTGGACAACCCGCGCTGGCAGCCGGAAATCGATCGCTACGACGTGAACGGCATCCCCCAACTGGAACTGTTCGACGCCAGCGGCACGGCCATCGGCCGCTCCCTCGGGGCCCGCAGCGCCCCGGAACTGGAAGCCCTCAGCACGGCCCTGATCAGCCAGGCACCCCTGCCCCAACTGGCCGGCGTTGGCAGCCTGAGCAGCCTCGATCCCGCGGCGCCCCTGGCTGCGGCCGCCAGCATGGCCGGCCCCCGCAGCCACGGCTAGAACCCGCCCAGACCCCGATCCGCCCTGCCCTCCTCTCCTGCCATGAACCGCTTCCGGGTCGAGCTGATCGCTGCCACACCCAACCCCCAGCAGTGCATCTATGCCGCGATGCACCAGGACTATTCCGAGGGATTCGTGGCCGCCGATCGCGCCAACTGGCCCGATGAAACCAAGGCCGGCGAAGTGTGTGTGAAGCGGCTGCTGGCGGGTGAGCGCGGCCACTACGGGCCCCTGGAGCACGCCCAGATCGTGCTCAACGTGGGCTGGTTCCCCCACTCCGTGATGCAGCAGGCCCGCACCCACCGGGTGGGGGTGAGCTTCGACGTGCAATCCATGCGCTACACGGGCGACCGCATCTGCAGGGCCGCCAACGGCGAGCTGGAGCTCGAGGAGGTGTTCTACCTGCGGCCCGTGGGCAGCTACAGCGACCGCCAGGGCAAGAAATACGCCTACACCGCCGAGGAACGCCACAAAGACCTGGAGATCTGCCGCCTAGCGGCGGAGCGCTACCGCGACATGCTTGCCGCTGGCTTCGCCGAGGAACACGCCCGCGGCATCCTGCCCTTCGACTACCGCCAGCACTTTGTGGTGAGCTTCAGCCTGCGGGCCTTTCTCCACTTCATGGACCTACGGGCCAAGCTCGATGCCCAGGAAGAGATCCGGGTGCTCTGCGACCTGATGTGGCCCCACATGGTGACGTGGGCCCCCGAGATCGCGGCCTGGTACGAGAAGAGCCGGCTACACAAAGCAAGGCTGGCGCCTTAGCGCCAGCCATTTGGCGCACCTCTCGGTGCGACGCCAGGCTGGCGCCTTAAGGCGCCTTAAACCCGGGCGAGGGTTACACGCTCGGGTTGGTGCTGGTATTTGCCGGCGCGATCGTGATAGGTGGTTTCACAGGGATCCCCTTCAAAGAACAGCAGCTGGCAGATGCCCTCATTCGCATAGATGCGGCAATCAGCGCCCGACGAGTTGCTGAACTCCAGGGTGAGATGGCCCTCCCAGCTGGCTTCCGCTGGAGTGGTGTTCACGATGATGCCCAGGCGGGCGTAGGTGCTCTTGCCCAGACAGATCACGGTGATGTTGGCGGGCACCCGCATCTTCTCCAGCGCCACACCCAGGCCATAGGAGTGGGCCGGAAGGATGAAATAGGCGCCATCCTCATCTTCGTGCAGGGGAGCCGGCTCCAGGTTGGCCGGATTGAACCGTTTGGGGTTCATCACGGTGCCCGGCACATGCCGGAAGATCAGGAACTCCTGGGCTGAGAGGCGCAGGTCGTAGCCGTAGGACGAGCAGCCAAAGCTCAGCACCGGCTGGGCACTGTTCTCAGGATCCAGATGGCGCACCAGCTTCGGCTGGAAGGGCTCCAACATGCCCTGAGCAGCCTGCTCGTTGATCCAGCGGTCGTTCTTGAGCATCAGAAACCTCGGCGCAGCTGCGTCACTTGATCAGCCATCGCCATCAGGGATGCGGACATGGCAGGGCCTGTGAGGATCACATCCACGTGGGAGGGGCGCTTCTCCAGGGTGGCCATCACCTCGGGCGCGGGAAGGTAACCCAGCTCCACCGCCAGGCCCAGCTCATCGAGCACCAACTGGTCGAGCTCGCCGGCCAGCAACTGATCCCGGCTATAGCTCCACACCTCAGCCACGGCCTCGGCCGCGGCAGCATCCGCATCGGCGGAATCCGCCAGACAGCCCGCCACCGCGGGCCGCAGCCATTGCAGCCGGCCGCAGAGCCAGAGGCTGCGCTCCAGCCCCTGATCCACGCCCCCCTTGAGGAACTGGGTAATCAACACACGGCTGCCGAGGCCGGCACTGCGCAGGGCCTGGCTGAACACACCGCTGAAACTGCCACGGAAGGGGGCCGTGTGGATCTGCAGCAGCCCCTCCTGCTGGGCCACCAGCTTGAGGCTGCGGTGGGGTGAGGGCACTCCAGGCCGCAGGGTGCCGGCGCTGGGCCTGGGCTGATGCTTGATCAGGCTCGCCGTCATCCCGTGTTCTGAACAGCGCGGTGGAACCTGAATGTAGCGGTGAAGAGCCGCTCGGCAAGCAGCAGCCACTACGGGTGGTGGAAACACCCGTACCATCGCTGCAACCCGCTGCCCAGCCCAGCCATGACTGATGCCACCCCGCGGCGGGACGGCCGTTCACCCGCAGAGCTGCGACCAACCCGCTTCGCCTGGGATCCGATGGGCTTTGCCCTCAGCTCGGTGACCGTGCACACCGGCCGGACAGCCGTGATCTGCAGTGTGTGCCTCGAGGAGGGCGTTCCGAAGTGGCGCCAGGGCTCCGGAAAGGGCTGGCTCAGCGCCGACTACCGATTGCTGCCCGCCTCGACCCCCAGCCGGCAGCCCCGGGAGCTGATGAAACTCTCCGGCCGCACCCAGGAGATCCAACGGCTGATCAGCCGCAGCCTGCGGGCCTGCCTCGATCTCGAGGCCCTGGGGGAGCGCACCCTGCAGATCGACTGCGATGTGCTGCAGGCCGATGCCGGCACCCGCACCGCCGCGATCAGCGGCGCCTGGGTGGCCCTCGCCCTGGGGCTGCGCCGCCTGGAGGCCCGCGGCGTGCTGAACAACTCGCCCCTGCGCGAGCAAGTGGCGGCCGTGTCGGTGGGGGTGGTGGATGGCGCCTGCCTGCTGGATCTCGACTACAGCGAGGACAGCCGCGCCGAGGTGGACCTCAACGTGGTGATGGACGGACAGCAACAACTGCTGGAGATCCAGGGCACGGCAGAAGGCGCACCCTTTTCCCGCCAGCAACTCGGCACCCTGCTGGATCTGGCCGAAGCAGGACTGCAGCAGCTCCAGCGCGCCCAACGGCTAGCCCTGGACGAAGCCCCGAATTAGTGTCATCCGTTACACGGCCGCCCCAAATCGATCCTTAGGGTCCGGCTCACCTTGCACCGCCGTTATGGTCGGCGCCACACGCGGCTTCACCCGCTACTCCGCCAGTCCAACCACCGGCAACACTGGACTGACTCCAGCGGCTGGCAGTGCGCTGTCCGGCAATGCCACGTTGCTGGACGTGATCCGCGGCCTGAACGGCAGCACCACCGAAACCGTTGAACGCGGCAAGACGATCTTCTTCCCGGGTGACCCGGCCGAGAAGGTGTATCTGCTGCGTCGGGGCGCTGTTCGGCTCTCGCGCGTCTACGAGTCCGGCGAGGAAATCACCGTGGCCCTGCTGCGGGAAAACAGCCTGTTCGGTGTGCTGTCGCTGCTGACCGGCCAGCGCTCCGACCGCTTCTATCACGCCATTGCTTTCACCCGGGTGGAGATGGTGACGGCACCGGCCACTTCGGTGCGCAAGGCCATCGAGCAGGACGCCAGCGTGGGGCTGCTGATGCTGCAGGGCCTCTCCTCCCGCATCCTGCAGACCGAAACGATGATCGAGACCCTCACCCACCGCGACATGAGTTCGCGGCTGGTGAGCTTCCTGCTGGTGCTGTGTCGCGATTTCGGCGTCCCCAGCAGCGAGGGGATCACGATCGACCTACGCCTGTCCCACCAGGCCATTGCCGAGGCCATCGGCTCCACCCGCGTCACGATCACCCGCCTGCTGGGCGACCTGCGCAATGCCGGCCTGGTGCAGATCGATCGCAAAAAGATCACGGTGTTCGATCCACTGGCCCTGGCCAAGCGCTTCAGCTGAGCAGCTGGCCGATGGGATGGTGCAAGCCCAGCCCCCGCGGTCGATACTGACCACTCCCGCCCTGTGTCGTGTCCGGCTGGCTGCTGATCCTGGCGTTGCTGGTGCTCGGGGGGATCCTCTCCACCCTGGGGGATCGCCTGGGCACGCGCGTGGGCAAGGCGCGCCTGAGCCTGTTCAACCTGCGGCCACGCAAGACGGCCGTGCTGATCACGGTGCTCACCGGGAGCCTGATCAGCGCCATGTCGCTCGGCCTGATGCTGCTGGTGAGCGAGCGCTTGCGCACCGGTCTGTTTGAACTCGACCAACTGGAGCGCCGTCTGCGGGATAGCCGCCGTTCCCTGGAGACGAGCCGCACCGAACTCAGCCGCAGCCAGTCGGCACTGCGCCAAGCCCGCACGGGCCGGCTTGAGGCCCGTACCCAGCTGGCCCTGGTGGAGCGCCAGGCCCGGGGCCTACGCAATGAACTGCAGCCCCTGGTGCAACAGCGCAAGGTGCTGGAGCAGGAACGCGATCGCCTCAATGGCGATATCGCCGCCAAAGATGCCGACATCCGGCGCAACCGCGATGAGCTGGCCAAGGTGACCCAGAAGATCGCGGCAGGAGCCAAGGAACTCGAGCAACTGGAAACCAACCTGATCGCCCTGCGTCGGGGCGACGTGGTGATCACCAGCGGTCAGGCCCTGGCCACCGCCAAGGTGCGCATTGACAACCCCAACCAGGCCCCGGAGGTCATCCAGTCCCTGCTGCTCCAAGCCAATCTCGTGGCTTATCAGCGGGTGCTGCCCGGCGAAAAAGCGAACCGCCAGATTCTGCTGGTGCCGCGCAGTGACATCGCCAAACTGGACACCATCCTGCGCAAGCGAGGCTCCTGGGTGGTGAGCCTGATCTCGGCAGCCAACGTGCTCAAGGGTGAGCGCCAGGTGCTGGCCTTCCCGGATGTACGGCCCAACCGTCAGGTGATTCGCAATGGCGAGCAACTCGCCACCACCGTGCTCGAAGGCGATGAACTGAACGCCGAACAGGTGCGCAGCCGCCTGAATCTGCTGATGGCGGCGGCCTTCACCAAAGCCCAGCGGCAAGGGTCCCTCGCCAACGGTCTTCAATTTGATGCCACCCGTTTCAATCAGCTCGGTGCCGCCCTGAGCGCACGCCCAGCTGGTCAATCCGTGCGTCTGGAAGCCATCTCCCGACGCAACAGCGATCTGGCCGATCCCGTTGTGGTGGACATCCGGGCCATGCAGACCCCGGCCACGGCGGGGCCCGAACGGAATTGACCACAGCGCTGCCCGGTGACACCGCCAGAGCGGGCCAGGGTCCCTGGGCAGCCCTCGATCCTGGCCGCAGCAAATGCGGCCTCGTGCTCAGCAACCCCGAGGCCACGAGCATCGTGGAGGCCGCTGTGCTGCCCCCGGACCTGTGCTGGCAGCGGCTGCAGGGCTGGCAGCAGCGCAGCCCGCTGCGGGCTGTGATCCTGGGGGATGGCACGGGCAGTGGGGCCTGGCAGCAACGGCTGGCTGAACTGGGCGCAGCGGTGATCCTGGTGCCGGAACGGGGCACCACCCTGGAGGCGCGCCAGCGCTACTGGCAGCTAGAGCCCCCGAATCTTTGGCAACGGCTACGTCCCAGGGGCCTGCGTCTGCCGCCGCGCGACTGGGACGACGTGGTGGCGCAGCTGCTGCTGGAGCGGCACCTCAAACGGGACCTGAGCCGCACACTGACACTGACGTGACCGCCCTGGTCAGAACTTGGCCCGCACGGTGAAGGCGTAATCGCCACCGGGCTCCAGTTGGTAGTCGGCCTTGAGCAGAAAACGCAGCAACGCGTCCTGGATCAGGGCGCGGCCCAGGGAGGGCTCCACCTGCAACTCCCCGCGATCGAAAAACCAGCTGAAGGTCCACTGGAAGCCGCCGGCCACCACCTCCCCCTCCAACAGCCGCTGGCTGAAGCTCTGGTGCAGCACCCGCAACTGCGCGGTAGTGGCAGGCAAGCGACTCATGCCGGCACATCCGCAAGCTTGGCGGCCGTGGGGGCCACAAAGCCATTGAGGCGATTCCCGGCGCGCTCCATCCCCAGCCGCGCGATCAGATCCACTCCCGCCAGCACCTCGTCGAGCACCTCCTCGAGGATCGGCTGCTCGCTCGCGGCAAAGCGGCCAAGCACGTGGGACACGGTGCGCTGCTTGCGCTCCACCGGATTGAGCCCCGGGGCCCCAATGCCGATGCGCAACCGCGGAAACTCCTGACCACCCAGATGGGTGATGGTGCTGCGCAGGCCGTTGTGCCCACCGGCCCCTCCGGAGGCCCGCAGACGCAGTCGCCCCAGGGGCAGATCCATGTCGTCCACCAGGATCAGCATCTGACTGGGCTCCAGGCGAAACCAGTCGAGGGCCGCGCGAATCGAACGCCCGCTCTCGTTCATGTAGGTCTGCGGCATCAGCAGGCGCAGGCGGCTTGGGCCGTGGCCAACCTCGGCCAGCAGACCGTGGAGCTTGGCCTGCACCTTGAAAGCCACGCCCTGTCGGGAGGCCAGGCGTTCCAACGCCATGAAGCCCACGTTGTGGCGCGTCCCTGCGTACTTGTCGCCGGGGTTACCCAGGCCGACAAGCAACTGCAGGGGTGCGGCCGGCGGCACGGTCATGGGGAGCAGACGGGCTCAGCCCGCCGTGGCGTCGTCGCTGGAGGCGGGCTCGAGCGTCTTGACTGGCTGCTGCGAGGCCACGTCGGCCTCAACGGTGTCGACAGCTTTACGGAATTCCTGCTCGAATTCTTTGGACGCCGACTGGAAGCCCTTGAGCGTGCGACCCAGGGTTTTGCCTAACTCAGGCAATCGCTTGGGACCGAACACCAACAGCCCAATGGCGGCAATGACCGCCATTTCGGGCAGCCCGATCCCAAAGATGTTCATGGGATCAGCCGATGCCGTTCCAGTTCACCGTGATGCCGTCGAGCAGCAGCGACTTGTTGTAGAGCTGCAGGATCACCAGCAGGAACACCAGGAACAGGGCCATGAACACGCCCATCACGGGAGTGGTGCCCCAGCCAGGAACAACCTTGCCGTATTCAGAGTTGAGGGGACGCAACAGGTCTCCCAGTCGGGTGCGTTGGGCCATGGAGGCGCGGTCCTCTCTGCCAGGGGATCGGTCTCGTTACTGTAAGGGTGCTGGCGGCCCCAACGGCTGCTGCCGTCGAGAGTTGTGACGGAACGCTCCGGAACGCATCGCCGCCACCGGCCCCTTCACCGTCCCCCGCCACCGGAATCGCCATGGAATCCACCTCCCCAGCCATGTCCGTGGCCATCACCGTGCTCACCGTGCTGCTGGCCCTCACAGGCTTTGGCATCTACACCGCCTTCGGGCCGCCATCGAAGGGCCTCACCGACCCCTTCGATGACCACGACGACTGACGACCAGGGCTGATGCACTGCTCAGCTGGCGCGCCCTAGCCGCAGGCTGAGCAGTTGCCAGGGCTTCAGCCAGCCCTCAAACGGCCCATCCAGCAGGCACCAGGGATGCGGCAGCTCCAACACCTGACGCAACGGACTCAGGTTCTGCACCGTAAGGAGTGCCACGCCGGCCTCGCCCTTGGGATCGGGCCGCAAGCCCACCAGTTGGAGCGCCGCGTTGCCGAGCCACAGCGCTGACGGCAGAGCCACCTGGGCAG
>JBIIQU010000032.1:0-7821 GCA_044341905.1 Vulcanococcus sp.
GGCCCCCAGCTGACGGGCCATCACCGCCAGCCGGTCGGTTTCCTTCACCCGCAATTCCTCCGCCCCGGTGACCCGGCTGATGCCCTCGGCGCAACAGGCCGCTACCGCCAGCACCGGGATTTCATCCACCAGCCGCGGGATCAGTTCCGCGCCGATGCTGAAGGCCTGCAGGGGGCCATGGGTCACCCGCAGGTCGCCCACGGGTTCGCCCGCCACATCGCGGGCATTGAGCAAGTCGATGCGGGCCCCCATCTGCTCCAGCACGTCGAGGATGCCGGTGCGGCTGGGGTTCAGACCCACGTTCTCCACGGTGAGGTCAGCGCCGGGGGTGATGGCACCAGCAACGAGCCAGAAGGCGGCGGAGCTGATATCGCCGGGCACAACCACCTCCTGGCCCCGCAGGCTGGCGCCGGGGGTGATGGTGACCTCCGTGTTGCCGGCCCCGCCCACACTCAGTTGGGCGCCAAAGGCCCGCAGCATCCGCTCGCTGTGATCGCGGCTCTGCACCGGTTCGATCACGGTGGTGCAGCCCTCCGCCGTGAGGGCCGCCAGGATGATGGCGCTCTTCACCTGGGCCGAGGCCACTGGGGTGTGGATCGTGGTGCCGCGCAGGGGCACCCCTTCAATCGCCAGGGGAGCCAGGTTGCCGCCGCTGCGGCCGGAGATGCGGGCCCCCATCGCACTGAGGGGGCCGCCCACCCGCTGCATCGGCCGGCGCCGCAGCGAGGCATCGCCATTGAGCACAAAGTGCCGGCCACGGCGGCCTGCCAGCAACCCCAGCATCAGCCGCATGGTGGTGCCGGAGTTGCCGCAATCCAGCACATCGTCTGGCTCCTGGAAACCGTCGAGGCCCACCCCGTCCACCAGCACGGGCTGCCCCGCCTCGATCGGCGACACCGCCACCCCCATGGCCCGCAGGCAGGCGGCGGTGCTGAGCGGATCCTCGGCGGGCAGCAGACCTTCAATACGTGTGGTGCCTTCGGCGATGGCCCCGAACAGCAGGGCCCGGTGCGAAATCGACTTGTCGCCCGGCACCCGCACCGTGCCCCTCAGGCTGCGGCCAGCGGTGGTTCCCAGGGCGAGCGGCATCGGGGGCAGGGCATCTGCGGCGAGCGTAGGCAGTGGCCGTTGGCCCCAGTTATCGCTAACACGTTTTCAGTGCTCCCCCTGGCCCGTGGCCGAACACCTCGACGTTGTCTTTGCGTTTCTCGGACAGATCCAGGCCGATGCCCAGTTGCGGGCCAGCCTCAACGAGGTGTGTACCGCCGATGAGGTGGCCGCCATCGCCGCGGAGCGCGGCTTCAGCTTCACCCCAGCCACCCTGCTCGAGCTGTTCCAGCGCTGCAATGAGGCCCCGGTGGCGCGCTCAGGCCTGATGGATGAAAAGTTGATCCGGGTGTATCTGCTGCGCGCGGCCCTCAGCTGAGTGCCACCTCAGCCCAGCATCAGGCCGCCGTCATTGCTGAGGCTCTCCTGCCAGCTGCGCAGGTCGTAGATCAGTTCCTCCAGGGTGAGGGCCGCCAGTTCCCGCTCCATGGCCTGGTGCAGGCGGCGGCTGAGGCTGAGCATCACCCGTTCCTCGGCGCGGCCGGGCTGCGCTGGATCGGCTGGCTGGCTGAGCACGGGCTGGACTCCCACCGCCCGCAGCACGGCGCCCACCGCGATCTCGCGAGGATGCCGCCGGAGCCGGTAGCCCCCCAGGCGCCCCCGCCGGGCCTCCACCAATTGCGCCCGCCGCAGTTGCAGCAGCAGTTGTTCGAGCATCGGTGCCGGCAGATCCTGCGCTGCGGCGATCTCGTTCACGGAGCGCCACTGCTGCGGGGCTGCGGCCAGCTCGAGCAGGGCCCGCAGGGCCTGCACCCCCGCCTTGCGCAGCATCAGCTGGCCTGGCTGGGTCGCATCCCTGCGAGGCGCTCCAACACGTGCTCGAGGGTGTAACCGAACAGGGCGGGATCTGGACTGGTCTGGCCCAGATCGTCGAGCCCCAGTTCGCTCCAGCGGCCATCGATGCGGGCTTCCAGCTCGGCTGGCCGGCTGAGGGGCTCTCCCCAGGGATGGCGCCGTTCGGGGCCCACCTTGGTGGTGGCATCGATGGCCAGGCGACCCCCCAGACCCAGTTGCTCGCTGGCGAAATCCAGGGTGTCAAACGGGGTGTTCTCCAGCACGAACAGATCCCGCTGTGGATCCACCAGGGCGCTGATGGCCCAGATCACCTGGCGGGGATCGCGGATGTTGATGGCCTTATCCACCACCACCACAAATTTTGTGTAGGTGAACTGCGGCAGGGCGCTCCAGAAGGCCATGGCCGCCCGCTTGGCCTGGCCGGGATAGGCCTTGTCGATGGCGATCACCGCCAGCTTGTAGCTGAGGCCCTCCATCGGCAGGAAGAAATCCACGATCTCCGGGATCTGCTGGCGCAGGATCGGCGTGTAGATGCGGTTGAGGGCGATGGCGAGCATGGCGTCCTCCTTGGGGGGGCGGCCACTGAAGGTGGTGAGAAACATCGGCTGGCGCCGCTGCGTCACGCACTGAAAGCGGATCAGCGGGGAGGGCTCCATGCCGCCGTAGAAGCCCATGTGGTCCCCGAAGGGGCCATCGGCCAGCTCCTCGCCCGGGGTGATGGTGCCCTCGAGCACCACCTCACTGTGGGAGGGCACCTCCAGGTTCACGGTTTTGCACTTGGCCAGCCGCACGCCCTCGCCGGCGTAGAGGCCCGCAAACAGCCACTCACTCAGCTGCACGGGGATCGGTGTGGCCGCCGCCATCACCAGCAAGGGGTGCACGCCGATGGCGATGGCGATCTCCAGCTTTTTGCCCATGGCCGCCGCCTTGCGCAGGTGCCTGGCCCCGCCCCGCACGCTCAGCCAGTGCACGGTCATCGTGTTCACCGACTGGCGCTGCAGCCGGTACACCCCCACGTTGGGAACGCCGGTTTCCGGATCCTTGGTGATCACCAGGCCGAGGGTGATGATCCCGCCGGCATCGCCGGGCCAGGGGCGCAGCAGCGGCAGGGCATCGAGGTTCACCGCATCGCCCTTGAACACCTGCTGGTGGCAGGGAGGGGTGAGGTCGAGATCGGGGCGGGCTTTCACCAGATCCCAGAGCACCCCGCCGAAGCGGCTGAGCTCCTTGAGGCCCTTGGGGGGGCGGGGCTGCTGCAGCAGTGCCAGCCGTTCCCCCAGTTCCTCGAGTTCCTCGGGCCGCTCCATGCCCATGCTCCACAGCACCCGCTCCTGGGTGCCCAGCAGGTTCACGGCCACCGGCATGGAGGAGCCGATCACGTTCTCGAACAGCAGGGCCGGGCCACCGCAACTCAGCACCCGATCGGCGATGGCCGCCAGCTCCAGGTCGGGGTCCACCGGTGCGGTGATGCGTCGCAGCTGACCGCGCTGCTCGAGCACCCCGAGAAAACCGCGCAGGTCGCGTTTGGCCGAACCCATGGCCGGAAACTCCCGATTGCCTGCCTCGTGGTGCCTACTGTGACGCACCCACCCCGTTGGCGGCGGCCGTGCAGATCTCCTACTTCCATACCTCTGAATGCGTTCCGGCGCTGATGCCCCCGGCCGAAGGTGGCCCCGATGCCGCCGTGGTGATCGACGTGCTGCGGGCCACCACCACGATTGCCTGGTCGCTGCAAAACGGTGCCGAGGCGATTGAGGCCTTCGCCGATCTCGGCGCCCTCGATGCCGCCGCCGCCGCCTGGCCCGCCGCTAACCGCCTGCGGGCCGGGGAGCGCGGCGGTAAGCGCGTGGAGGGCTACGACCTTGGCAATTCCCCCCTGGCGGTCACCAATGACGTGGTGGGAGGCAAGCGCATCTTCATGAGCACCACCAACGGCACCCGCTCCCTGGACAAGGTGCGGCCCGTGCCCCTGCTGGTGACGGCCTGCCTGCCCAACCGCACTGCTGTGGCCAAGCGGCTGATTGCCGCCGGAGCCACCAACGTGTGGATCGTGGGCAGCGGCTGGGAGGGGGATTACTCCCTGGAGGACAGCCTGGCCGCCGGCGCGGTGGTGTCCGCGGCCATGGAGCTGGCGGTGGCGCCCCACGTGGGGGTGCGCTGCGGCAACGACGAGGCCCTGGCGGCCCTGGCCCTCTGGCAGCAGTGGCGCCACGAGCCCGAAACCTGTCTGCGGGCCGCCAGCCACGGTCAGCGCCTGATCGGCATCGGCAACCACGACGCCGACTTTGCCTGTTGTGCTGCGGTGGACACCCTCACGATCGTGCCCACCCAGACCAGCCCCGGGGTGATTCAGGCCGGCTGAGGCCGCGCCCACTACAGTGCCGACGACGGCGAGAATCCAGCGGTGACAAGCTTTCTGGCGGCAGCGATTCAGCTCACCAGCACGCCGGATCCAGAGGTCAACTTTGCGGCTGCCGAAGAGCAGATCGAGCTGGCCACCC
Source organism: Vulcanococcus sp. (assembly GCA_044341905.1). Classification (GTDB taxonomy): domain Bacteria; phylum Cyanobacteriota; class Cyanobacteriia; order PCC-6307; family Cyanobiaceae; genus Vulcanococcus. The sequence continues at coordinate 4,404 of JBIIQU010000032.1, forward strand.
GGCGCGGCGCCGAGTTGGTGGGCTTGCCCGAGAACTTCGCCTTCATGGGCGACGACGAGCGTCGCCTCGAGTTGGCGCCCACCCTGGCGGAACGGGCCCAGCGCTTTCTTGTCACCATGGCTCGCCGCTATCAGGTGACCCTGCTGGGCGGGGGCTATCCCGTGCCCGCCGGCGAGCGCCTCACCTACAACCGTGCCGAGCTGGTGGGCAACGACGGCCAGATCCTGGCCACCTACGACAAGATCCACCTCTTCGACGTGGATCTGCCTGACGGCAACACCTACCGGGAATCCGCCACGGTGCAGCCCGGTGACGCCCTGCCACCGGTGGTGGAGGTGCCAGGCCTGTGCCGGGTGGGGCTGTCCATCTGTTACGACGTGCGCTTTCCTGAGCTCTACCGACACCTGGCCGAAGAGGGCGCCGACGTGCTGTTCATCCCTGCCGCCTTCACGGCGTTCACGGGCAAGGATCACTGGCAGGTGCTGCTGCAGGCCCGCTCGATTGAGAACACCGCCTATGTGGTGGCACCTGCCCAGACGGGCAGCCACGGCGGCCGCCGCCAGACCCATGGCCACGCCCTGGTGATCGATCCCTGGGGCACGGTGCTGGCGGATGCGGGCGTTGGGCCTGGCCAGGCCGTGGCCCCGATTGATGTAGGCCACCGCCAGCGCATCCAGGCCCAGATGCCGAGCCTGCGGCATCGTCGGCCAGCCCTGTTCTGATCCGGTGATGCGGGCTACAGGATCTCGCCAGTTACAGCTGTCTCGCCTGCTGGTGGCGGCGCTGCTGCCCTTGGGCAGCCTGGCCATGGCGCTGCCCGCCTGGGCTGGCAGCGCCCTCTCGGCCTGGCGGATCAACCGTGATGGTGCCCTGGAGTTGCGCACCTCGCCCGACAGTTCGGCCCAGGCCTTCTTTGAGGAGGGGCGTGGCGCTGTGGGGCCCCGGGTGTGGATTGATCTTCCTGGCGCGCCGCAACGCACCCGCACCATTCCCGGCTCTGGGGTCGTGCGCCAGGTGCGGGTGGGCAGGCCCACCGCCAGCACCACCCGGCTGGTGGTGGAGTTCCAACCCGGCACCCGCCTCGACCCCCAGGGCCTGAAGTTGCTGGGCACGTCCCGCGATCGCTGGCGTATGGAGTTCGGCGCCGCGGCCGCAGGCTTGGTCCCGCTGGGTGAAGGCGATCTCGAGGCCCCGTCCGCGCCCAGTTGGCGGGCGGCGGTGCCCCAGCGGCCCGTGTTGCCCAGCGGCCCAGTGCCCTCGGCGGCTTCCCTGCCGGATGTGCCCCGCGGCCGCTACAAGGTGGTGATTGATCCGGGCCATGGCGGGCCGGATCCCGGTGCAGTGGGCATCGGTGGGCTACGCGAAACCGATGTGGTTCTGGATGTGAGCCTGCAGGTGGCCCAGCTGCTCCAGGCCAAGGGGGTTCAGGTGTTGCTCACCCGCACCTCCGAGGTGGATGTGGATTTGCCGCCCCGGGTGGCCTTGGCCAATAACAGCCGCTCGGATGCCTTCTTGAGCATCCATGCCAATGCCCTGAGCATGGCGCGGCCGGATGTGAACGGCATCGAGACCTTCTATTTCGAGAGTGCCCGCTCCCGCAACCTGGCCCAGGCGGTGCAGGAGCAGATGCTGGCGATCTCCCCGGGGAGTCCGGATCGGGGGGCTCGCCCTGGCCGCTTCTTCGTGATCCGCCGCACCGTGATGCCTGCGGCCCTGGCTGAGATGGGCTTCGTGACAGGCCAGCTCGATTCCGGGCGCTTGGCTGATCCAGCCTTCCGGCGCCGGATGGCCGTGGCCATCGCCACGGGAATCCTGAACTACTTCCTTCAGAACCCATGAGTGAAGCGCCGATCGGCATCTTTGATTCCGGAGTCGGCGGTTTGAGCGTCTGGCGCCAGATCGTGGAGCAGTTGCCTGGCGAATCCACGCTCTACCTGGCCGACCGCGCCCATGTGCCCTACGGCAACCGCACGGCTGCGGAGATTCAGTTGTTCTGCGAGCGGATCACCGAGCACCTGGTGGAGGGTGGCTGCAAGGCCGTGGTGGTGGCCTGCAACACCGCCTCCGCCGTGGCCCTGCGCGGGCTGCGGCAACGTTTTCCCCAGCTGCCGATCCTGGGCCTCGAGCCCGCCGTGAAGCCGGCTGTGGCCCTGACCCGCTCGGGGGTTGTGGGGGTGATGGCCACCCCCGCCACCTTTCAAGGCGAGCTCTACCGCGCCACGGTGGGCCAGCACGCCTGCGACGTGCGCGTGGTGGAGCAGGTGTGTATTGGCCTGGCTGATCTGGTGGAACAGGGGGAGCTGGATGGTCCTGCCTGCGAGGGCCAGCTCCGCCAGTTCCTGCAGCCGATGCTGGCGGCCGGTGCCGACACGATCGTGCTGGGCTGCACCCACTACCCGTTCGTGATCGACACGATCCGCCGGCTGGTGGGTCCGGGGCTGGCGGTGGTGGATCCTGCGCCCGCGGTGGCTCGCCACCTCGGTGAGGTGTTGGCCCATCGCGGCCTGCGCCAGCGCCAGCGCCAGCCCTGCCATCGCTTCTTCACCACGGGCGATCCCCACGGCTTTGATCAGGCCGCCCAGCGGCTGGTGGGGGTCATGGCCGCCAGCCAAGCGCTGCGCTGGCAGCTTGAGGGATCCACCGGCCTGGCGCTTCAACCCCTCTGAGCCTGCGGCCAGCGGCCTGAGCCTTCTAGGATCACCGCACCGCAGGGGGTCATGGCAACGGTCGCAGAGCTGCTCCAGCCCGTCGAGGCCGACCTCGAGGTTCTGCTCAGCGATCTGCGCAGCCTGATCGGTGCTGGGCATCCGATTCTCCAGGCTGCGGCAGAACACCTGTTCAGCGCCGGGGGCAAGCGCATTCGCCCCGGCATCGTGCTGCTGATTTCCCGGGCCCTCTCCAGTGATGGCGAGCTCAGCCCCCGGCACCGGCGGCTGGCGGAGATCACCGAGATGATCCACACCGCCTCCCTCGTCCACGACGACGTGGTGGACGAGGCCTCCACCCGCCGCGGCGTGGATACGGTGCACAGCCGCTTCAACCACCGCGTGGCGGTGCTGGCCGGCGATTTCCTGTTCGCCCAGGCCAGCTGGCACCTGGCCAACCTCGACGATCTCGAGGTGGTGAAGCTGCTCAGCCGCGTGATCATGGACCTCGCCGATGGCGAGGTGAAGCAGGGCCTGTTCCGCTACGACACCGGCCAGAGCTTCGAGACCTACCTCGAAAAGAGCTACTGCAAAACCGCCTCCCTGATCGCCAACAGCGCCCGGGCGGCCGGCGTGCTCAGCGGGCTGCCGGAGCCCCAGCTGGATGCCCTCTATCGCTTTGGCCGCCAGTTGGGTTTGGCTTTCCAGGTGGTGGACGACATCCTTGACTTCACCGGCAGCGATCTACAGCTGGGGAAACCCGCCGCCAGCGA
>JBIIQU010000033.1:0-7711 GCA_044341905.1 Vulcanococcus sp.
ATCAGTGGGGATCACCGGATCGAGGGCCCCTTTCACCGGGTAGGTGGTGAGCTGATCTATCCGCTCAGCGCCGCCACTACCCCCCAGCTCTAGGGCCTGCAGCAGCGCCTCGGCCTGCTCGGCCGTGGCCGTGGCCTGGCCATAGATCAGGCTCGCCACCCACACCTCATCAGCCCCCAACCGCTGGCCGAGATCGGCGAAGCTGAGCCCAAGGCGGCGCTTGGCGGCCAACAGGGCGGCAGTGAGAGGAGCGAGGGCCATGGCGCTGCAGGCTGGATCGGATCGGTCGCCGGACCCTATGGATCAGGCCGATGCACTCCGGCAGCAATTGCTACAGAACGAGGTGACGCAGGGCGCCAGCCCGGCACCGCTGCGGAGCTGCCTGATCAGCGGCGGAGCCAGCCGACGCATGGGCCAGGACAAAGCGCTGCTCCCCCACCCCGAAGGCGGTAGCTGGCTGGAGCGCACGCTGGGGCTGCTGGCCGCGTTGCAGGCACCGATCACGCTGCTGAGCCGCTGGCCGGAACACCTGGCTCTGGCTGGGCAGCTCGCCGAGCAACCCACGGCAGCTGCAGCGCCGGGAAGCCTGTCAGCGGCCGGGTTCACCGTCCTGGCCGAGCCGTCTCCCTGGGAGGGACCCCTGCTGGCTCTGCACCGTCTGATGGAACACCATCCGAACCAACGGCTGCTGCTCTGCCCGGTGGACATGCCCGACCTCACCCTGTCCGTGCTGCAAAGCCTGCTGACGGCGGCTGAGGCCGCGCCTGGAGCGATCCACCTGGCCCACGACGGTGAGCGCCTGCAGCCCATGCTCGGCCTCTACCCCAGCGGCCCCGCTCAACGCGATGGTCTGGCCGCCGCGATCGACCAGGGGGAGCGCCGCCTGCAGAACTGGCTCACCCACCAGCCTTACCACCGTGTGACGCTGGCCGCCAGCACGATCCGCAACGTGAACCGCCCCGAGGACCTCTGAGCTGTCCACGCGGGCCCAGCAGACTGGACTCCGCTGCGGAGACGGCCGTCGCTCACCCCCGCGATCAGCTTCAGCGCCCCCTCGGCGTGCTGCGCCTCTCGCTCACAGCCCGCTGCAACCTGGCCTGCCCTTACTGCCTGCCCGATGGCCAGGAGCCGCCGGGGCTACTAAGCCTGGAGCAACGGTTGCAGGTGATCCATGCGGCCGTGACTCTTGGGATCCACAGCCTGCGGCTCACCGGCGGCGAGCCGCTGCTACATCCAGAGCTGGAGGCCTTGATCCGGGCCGTGCAGCCGTTGCGCGAGCACGGACTTCGCGAGATCGCCCTCACCAGCAACGGGGTGCTGCTCTCCGCCGAGCGCGCGCGCCGCCTGCGGGGGGCCGGACTGGATCGTCTCACCCTCAGCCTGGATGGCACCACCGCCGCCAGTGTTGCTGCCATGGCGGGATTAGCCGATGAGGCCGCCGGCGCCCGCGCCCTGAATCAGGTGCTGGCCGCGATCGAGCACGCCCGCAGCGCCGGCTTTGATCCAGCTGCCGGAGCCCTGAAGCTCAACGCCGTGATCCAACGGGAGCGCAATCACGATCAGGTGCGGCCCCTAGCGGAACTGGGCCGGGAGCGGGGGATGGAGTTGCGCCTGATCGAATACATGGATGTGGGCAACCGCAACGGCTGGCGCCAAGCCGATGTGGTGCCGGCCAACGAGCTGATTCACACGATCGGGGAACGCTGGCCTCTCGAACCCCTGGGCCGGCCTGGCCACAGCACCGCCAGCCGCTGGCGCTATCGCGATGGCCAGGGCAGCGTGGCGGTGGTGGCATCGGTAAGCCAGCCCTTCTGCGGCGACTGCAACCGCCTGCGCATCACAGCCGATGGCATCGCCTACACCTGCCTGTTCGCCGCGCCCGGCAGCGGGGTGGATCTGAAGCCATCGCTGCAACCGGGCGAGGATCCAGCCAAGCTTGAAGAGCTGATCACCGCGCTCTGGCAGCGGCGGAACGATCGCTACAGCGAGGAGCGCCAACAGGCAGCAGGAGCCGGAACCGCCCACGCAGAGATGTCCTATCTGGGCGGCTAGCGAGAGAGGGTCAGAACCCCCCACCCAACAGTTTCCAAGAAGCCAGCAGCAACACCCCTGCCAGGGCTCGCCGAATCCAGGCCACCGGCCAATGGCGACTGCCCAGGCGCGAGCCCAGGCCGCCCGCCAGCAACACCGTGATCAGCAACAACGCCAGATCGGGCCGCCCCAGTGAAACAAGCGACGGGGAGCCCGAAACCGCCAGGCCAGCCAACCCGGCGATCGAGTTGAACAGGATGAACAGCACTGAAACCGCCGCTGCCTCGCGGGTGGTGCACCAGTGGCAGAGCAGCAACAGCGGCGTCAGAAACACCCCGCCACCGGTGCCGGTAAGCCCCGCCATCAAACCCAGGCTGCCGCCGGCGGCCACCAGCAGCGCTGGCGAAGGGTCCTGCAACGCAGGCGGATCGTGCGGGCTGCGGCCCAGGCGCCAGGCCGAAAACAGCAGCACGACACCCACCAGCCTCTGGAACCAGAACGCCGGCAGATTCAGCCAGCCACCCAGAAAGGCACCGGGAATCGCCAGCAGATACACGGGCCAGATCCGGCGCCAGGGCAGATGGCCCGCCCGCAGGAAATTCCAACAACCCACACTCGCCACCACAGTGTTGAGCGACAGAGCCAACGGCTTGATCTGCTCCGGGGGCAGGCCCGCCAGGGCAAACACAGCGATGTAGCCCGATGCACCGGCATGGCCCACGGAGGCATACAGAAACGCCACCACCGCCAAGGCCGTAGCCATCACCCCACTCATCACAACCAATGCTGGGGATAGGGCGCTGCGGCGGGCACCCAGCGGCTGAAAGCCAAGGCCAGGAGCACCAGTAACAGCGATCCGCTCAACACAGGAAACAACAGAAAGCCCCAGACCACCTTCAAATACACCGCCAGAAACGCCATGCCTCCGGCGGGGGGATGCAGGCAACGCAGCTGTTGACCCAACAGGATCGTGAGCCCCACCGCCAGGGCAGACACCATGGGACCCTGGCCTGCAGTATTTACGAGGATCACCCCCACCAAACCACCGAGCACATTGCCAAGCACGATGTTCCGCGGCTGGGCCAGGGGGCTGGCGGGGTAACCAAACAGCAAGACGCAGGAAGCGCCCAGCGGGGCCACAATCAACAGCTGACCACTCCAGAGGGAGAGCACGCCGAGCAGCAAAACGGCACTTAGTGCCGCCAACGACGTGACCACGATTTGATTCAGACGGAAGCTCGGCTGATAGCGCCGACCGCGGCGCCGCTCACGCCGAGCCACCACATGAAGAAGGCGGTGGAGGCGTCTCACCCAGCCGGCTCCATGAGCCGGGGGAGGAGCTGCACCAGGTTGCAAGGGCGCGTGTCCCCATCGAGCTGAGCAGCAATCAGCCGATCCCAGGCCGTTTCCACCGCATCGAGCGAACCCGGCAGCACAAAGATCACAGTGCCATTGGCCACGCCAGCCAAGCAGCGGCTCTGCAGGGTGCTTGTACCAATCGTTTCAAACGAGAGCACCCGGAACAGCTCGCCGAAACCGTCAATGGTCTTGTCGAGCAGAGGGGCCACCGCTTCCGGTGTGCCGTCGCGCCCCGTCAGACCAGTGCCGCCGCAGCTGATCACCACCTGTATGGCAGGGTCTGCGATCCAGCAGCTGAGCTCAGCGCGGATGCGATAGCGGTTATCCGGAACAATCCGCCGCTCCACCAACCGATGGCCCGCGGCCTCCAGTCGCTGCTGCAGCGCGTCACCGGAGCGGTCATCCGCAAGGGTGCGGGTATCAGACACGGTGAGCAGGGCGATGGCGAGGCTCACGGGTTGATCAACGGGAGTGGGGCCATGCTCGCAAGAGCTAGCGCCGGCATGGGTAGCGTTGCTGCCATGAGCGGCATCTCAGCACCAGGAATTCGGATCCTGTTATTCGCAGGTTTACGCGATCGAGCTGGATGGTCAGAGCAGCTGTGCGCGATCGAGCCATCAGCTGGGAATCCATTGACGCCACGTCAGCTGTGGGACGACCTGCAGCTGCCAGACGACTTCGACAACGTCCGCATTGCCATTAATCACCAGTTCGCCAGTGCCGACACCCCACTGAAAGCAGGCGATGAGCTGGCCTTCCTGCCACCCATCAGTGGTGGCTGATCACACGACTGCTGAACAACAAGCGTCGCACTGAACAGCAAGTAGCCAGGACAAATGTTTGGCAATAGGTTCAGCCAACGATGAAGCCATGAAGCCCTCAGTAGGGGATGAAAGCGCATCTGGCTAGAACGAAGCAACACAACAATCCCCGGGAACGCGATAAGACAAGACATCACGTTTTGCAACGAGCCTCTGGGTCGCATGCAGAGCTGGCCAAGACAGCAACAAAGACAACCTCCTCCACATGGCCCACAGCGTTGCAATCAGGGGAAGCTTTTTTCATTTAGTGGACAATCCTTGGACCCTCGGCAGCGAGGAAGCAGCTGCCGCCAGGCTTATCAGCGACGGGCTGATGCTCATTGACAATGGCATCATCACGGCACTAGCTCCGTACGACACACTGTGCGACAAGTTATCAGACTACAGACTCGAACACATCAAGGACAAACTCATTGTCCCAGGATTGATTGATGGCCACATCCACTTTCCCCAGGTGAGAGTGATGGGAGCCCATGGAAGCCAACTCCTGGATTGGCTGCAAAACTCGATTTTCCCGGAGGAGCTAAAATATCGCGACCGAAATTATGCTCAGACAGCAGCAACACACTTCTTCGAAGCACTTCTAGGAGCAGGCACGACAACCTGCCAAGCCTTCACAACATCCTCTCCTGTTTCAACGGAAGTTTTTTTCGAAGAAGCCAGAAGCCGGGGAATGCGCGTGATCGCCGGCCTGATCGGCATCGACAAGTTCGCACCAGAAGAATACGGCATTAGCCCTGAGGACTTTTACATCCAGAGCAAGCAACTAATCGAGCAGTATCATCAGCGCGATCGCTGCCTCTATGGCATCACACCACGCTTTGCCGTTGGCTGCTCAGAAGCCATGATGGAAGCTTGTCGCCGGCTCAGAGAAGAATTTCCAGGCTGCTGGATTAACACACATATTTCCGAGAATCCATCAGAGATCCGACAGGCCAAGCAAGAGTTCCCAGACTGCAGTGATTACACCGCAGTACACGAAAAACATGGATTACTTGGGCCAAAGTTCACAGCAGGGCATGGCGTGTGGCTTTCCAATGACGAATTCGGCCGATTCTCCAAGGCAGGCGCTGCCGTTTGCTTCTGCCCACTCTCCAATCTCTTCCTCGGCAGTGGACTATTCCGACTCGGCAAAGCCATGGATCCAGATCAACCCGTGCGAGTTTGCCTGGGAACCGACGTGGGAGCAGGAAATGCCTTCAGCATGATCCGCGTGATGGAAGAAGCCTACAAAGTGGGCCTCTGCAACAACATCACACTGGATGGCAGCATTAATCCTCGCGAGCAAGATCTTGAAGAAAGCAAGCGCAACAAACTCAGCACTTACCGGGCTTTTTGCCCCGCCACCCTTGGAGGAGCCAAAGCACTTTATCTAAATGGCACCATCGGAAATTTCGCGGTCGGGAAAGAAGCAGATTTCGTGGCCTTGGATCTCAAGACCGGTCAACATGCCTTGGCCTGGCACCAGGAGCTGACCTACGACCAAGGGATGCCAACCACTGTGCAACAAGCGGCAGAGCTGCTTGCTGGCTTACTCGCCTGCGGAGACGATCGCAATGTTGCCGAAACCTGGGCGCCCGGAAAACGGGCTTACCAATGCGAGGCACGAGCGCAATCAATGACTGAATACAACGAGCCACAAGAGCCCTTTTATCTACATGCTTCACAATGAACTAGCGGATGAGCAGATGCCTAACTTTCAAGCGCTGCAAGACAAGATCGATGCAGCAGCCAAGAACTTCGATGACTACCTTGGTCAAGGGCTGATCTTTGAAGATCGCGAAAGAGGCACACACTGCACAGCCTGCACCATTTTCGCAGCCTAGAACAATGCCTGGAATGGCTCGATAGTCAAATCCGAAGACAACTTCTGAGCGAAGCAGAAGCGAGCATGGGGCACCAATACCGATCCGGCATTGACCGCAAGTCGTTTGAACAGTGGATCTCTTCGAAATCAGGCAAAATGCGCCCGTCTGGAAGATTAATTTACTGGCTTGGCTAGCTCTCTACCCATCCGTAATGATACTAATCATCCTGGGACAGTCAACCCTTGGCAAGGTTTCACTACCTCTGAGTATGTTACTGAGCAATGCCATTACGGTGGCTCTCACCGGTTGGTTCCTGGTGCCATGGCTAAGCCGGATCTACCAACCTTGGCTCGAGGAGCGATCCAACCGGTGGCAGATCATGGGGACGCTTTCCATCCTGGGATAGCTTCTGCTGTCGCTGACGCTTTTCAACCAGCTGCCTGACATGCCATGGAGCCACAGCTGACCATCCGACCTACGAATAGTGGCTGTACTTCAACCCAGTCCCTGAGGAAGCAACGGACCCAATCAGCAGCTGCACCAGCCTGCTTGGCACCATTAGACGATGATTCAGAGAGCCCGCCATGCAGGTGCGCATTGATTTGCACCCCCAAGCCTTTCAGCCGCTGCAGCTGTTAGAGCAATGGCAGCGCGAGCTCGTGGCCGGGAGTGATCGGCGCGACGCCGCCGAGAGCGTGTTTATCGGACGGGTACGCCCCAGCGACGGCAATGGCCAACCACTGGTGGCACTGGAGCTCGAGCACTACCCAGGCATGACCGAACGACAACTGCAGCAACTTGCCCGCGCGTGCTGCAGACGCCACGGCGCCAGCACGGCCCTAGTGCAGCACCGCATCGGCAGGGTATTGCCCGGCGAGGCGATCGTGCTGGTGGCCATCGGCGCCGACCGGCGCGGCCACGCCCAGCGCTGCTGCCAGGAACTTTTGGAGGCACTCAAACACGAAGCCCCGTTTTGGAAACGGGAATGGCGCGCTGATGGCAGCGGCACGTGGCTGAGCGGCAACACGCCGCTGTGAGCCCATGGGCCGCGCGAATCAGCACCTGAGCCACAGCGGCCTTTAAAGGAGGCGCTGAGTGACACAACTCACAGGATCGGCAAGCGCAGCAGCTGCGCCCAGAGCTCGGTGCCGGCCTCCAGAGAGCCCAGCTCCGCCGGGATCTCCAGTAGCAGATCGGCCCCTTGCAACGAGCCGATGCGCGAGGAAGCCTGGGAACCCTCCAGCCGCGCCAGCAACGCTCCATCGGCATCCACCAGAAGTCGTGCCCGGGCCAGCTCCGGCCGGCCCGCACCGCGGCGCAGAGGGGTTTCTAGGCGCACCTTGAGCCGCGGCAACACCTGCAGTTCAGCCCCCTCCAGCCGCTGCAGGGCCGGCCAGAGCAGCTGCAAGGTGGTGATCGCGGCCGCCACCGGATTGCCCGGCAAGCCGAAGAAGGGCACCCCCGCCACCTGGCCCCAGGCAAAGGGGCGGCCGGGCTTGAGAAACAGCTTCCAGAAGCTCACCTGCCCCAATTCGGCCACCAACGGCCGAATCCAGTCGCTGTCGCCGGCGGACACGCCGCCGGTGCTCACCACCACATCGCAGCTCTGGGCCAGCTCCCGCAGGGCGATGCGCAACGGCTCCGGCTGGTCAACGACCACCCTTTGCTCGGCAAGCACATACCCCAACCGCT
>JBIIQU010000034.1:0-7432 GCA_044341905.1 Vulcanococcus sp.
GCCGATGGCTGTCGTCAGAGCGGCTGTGCCTTGCTGGGTGGGGAAACAGCCGAGATGCCGGGCTTCTACGGCCCCGGTCGTTACGACCTGGCGGGCTTCTGTGTGGCGGTGGTGGATGAGGACGCGCTGATTGATGGCCGGGCGGTACGGGCCGGCGATCGCATCGTGGCTGTGGCCAGCAGTGGCGTGCACAGCAATGGCTTCAGCCTGGTGCGGCGGATCCTTGAGGCGCACAGCGTTGGTCCGGATACCCCGCTGGTGGCCGGCGGGCCGCCGGTACTCGAAGCCCTGCTCACCCCCACCCGTCTCTACGGATCCCTCGTGCAGGCCCTGCTCACGGCTGGTGTGCCGCTGCATGGCATGGCCCACATCACCGGCGGTGGTCTGCCGGAAAACCTGCCCCGCACGCTGCCGGCCGGGGTTCACGGCCGCATCGATGCCACCAGCTGGGAGCGCCCGGAGTTGTTCCGCTGGCTGCAGCAGAAGGGAGAAGTGCCTGAGTCCGATCTCTGGAACACCTTCAACCTCGGCGTGGGCTTCTGCCTGGTGGTGCCGGAAGCCGCCGTGGCCCAGACCCTCGCGGTGTGTGGCGAGCAAGGGCATCAGGCCTGGCTGCTGGGCTCGGTGGAGCAGGGAGAGAGCCTGGATGCTCCCCTGGCGGGTTTGCCGTACTGAGCCCCCTGGCCGCACCTGCCAGATTGCATCAACTGCGCAGCGTTTGCTGCTGAAGAGGCTTGGGATCCCTAGGGTGCCAGCCGGCCGAGGCTGGCGTTCGGCACGACCGAGCATTCCCCAGCTGAAGAAGAGGCGCTCGCGCCCGACAGATAACAACCGCGTCAATAGGTTCATTGGTATGTCCTTTAGTTCTGCTTCGGCTGCGCCTGGCCTCAATGGCACGGGGTCGGGTTTCAACGGCACCAGTCGCATCACCCGCCGGCGCAGTTCCGCCGGCCCGATGCCGCCCAATCGCCCTCAGCGTCCCCGCGAGGCCTATCCCAGTCGGGGTACGGTGCGGCCCACATTCCTGACCCTGCGGGACCACGGCAAGGTGTTCGTGGCCGACCTGCCTCGGCTGTCCGATGGCCAGCTTGCCCACGTGGGCAAGGAGGCCCGCGAAGTGCTCGAGAGCTTGAGCCGTCGCCTCGAGGAGCTCGAGCTGCAGGGCACGCTCACACCGCTGGAACAGGAAACCCGTATCCGGGCTGCCACCAAGCGCGATGTCACCGAGCGCTTCATTCGGGCGGTGGAGGATGAGCAAGAGCAGCGGCGCTCGAACCCTGCCCTCAAGGCTGCTGCCGGAGAGTCGTTGGCGCGGGCTTTCCTGGAGATTGCCCGCCATCGCCTGGCTGGAGCCACCTTTGATTCCTTGCTGCAGGAGGCCCTGGCCGCCTGCGATCACGGTGGGGAGCCCGCCGATGAGGCGCCGGATGCTCCTCCGCTGGCCCTGGCCGAGCCTCCCCGGCCTCGGGTGGTGAGCCTGGTGCGCCATGGCGAGGTGGCAGCGGCTGCGGAGCCGGAGCGCGAGCGCCTTCCGGTGGTGCTCACCCCGGATCCATCCCCGGAGATGGGCCGGATCTGAGGGCTCAGGCGCTCTGAAACGGATTGGCCGGCATGCGTGGCCCGTTGGCCAGCACCAGTTGATCCAGGGCATGGCGCTCACTGGCGTCGAGCTGCCAGCTGCCGGCAGCGGCGGCCGCCTCCACCTGTTCGGGGCTGCGCAGGCCGGGAATCGGCATGGCGCCATGGGCGCGGCACCAATTCAGGGCCACGGCTGCCCGCCCGCCGGGACGGTTGCCGCCAATGCTGTCCATCAACTGCAGCAGCGGGGTGAGCCGGGGTTCCAGTTGCCGGAACAGGGCCCCGCGCGGTCCCCTTGGCAGCGCCGTTGCCGTGCCGGAACCGCCACGACCCAGCAGGCCCAGGGCTAGGGGGCTGTAGGCAATTAGCTCGATTCCTAGCTCATGGCACACCTCTGCCACTCCGCCTGGGCCGATGGCCTCGGGGGCCAGCAGGGAGAGTTGCACCTGCAGGCTGGTGAGGGGCACCCCCCGCCTCTGCAGCTCCCTGGCCACCTGGCGTAGCCGCTGGGGCCCCATGTTGGACACCCCTAGGCTCTCCACAGCTCCCTGCTCCACCAGGTCGGCGAGGCCCTGCAGCAGGGGGCCTTCCTGCCAGGGCGCGTAGCGGGCCGTGCTCCAGTGCAGCTGCACCCGTTTCAGCTGCCCCTGGAGCCGTGCTTGGGAGGCGGCAAAGGCCCTGGCGTAGCCGCGCCGGCCCAGCCGCCAGGGGAAGGGAGCGAGCTTGGTGGCGATGCAGAGCTGGCGCCGCTGTTCGTTGCTGGCGGCCGCGGCGAACCGCCCCAGCAGCAGCTCGCTGCGGCCGTTGAAGCGGCCTGTGCCGTAGGAGTCGGCCGTGTCGAAGAACTGGAAGCCGAGCGCCAGGCAGCGCTCAAAGGTCGCCGCCAGAGCCGCGTCGTCGCGCTCGGGGTCGTAGCCCCATAGGAATTGATTGCCCCAGGCCCAGGTGCCAACCCCGATCCCCGGCTTGGGGGGCTTGTCGGTTGCCATGATCAACGTCCACGGGGCTGCAACTGCAGTGAAGTCTCTGCCCACACAGGTGTCCACGGACCTTGAGCAGGAGCACCCTGCTGCCGAGCCAGCCTCCCCTGGAGTGGTGGATCCGGTTCTGTGCAACCACTGCGGTCGTACCGCCACGAACGGCCTGGTGTGTGTGGGAATCTGTGTGGCCGATTCGGGCTATTGAGCCCAGCCGCCGCAGAATGGCCCTGCCCTGATCGCCTGCCGATGTTGTCCTTCCCGGGTTGCGGTCTGGTGAAGCCAGCGGGCTTGGTTCTGGCCAGCATGTTCCTCGGCGCTCTGCTGCTGCCGCCACAGGCTCTAGGCCGCGCCGGCCAGGAGGACTTTGGCCGTTGGGAGCTGCGCAGCGACCACTGCAAGCGCAGTCTTGCGGAGTCGTTGGCAATCTCGCCTTGCCAGGTGGTGCAGCTGGTGCAGCGCCAGGAGGGGCTGCTGAATGTGAATTTCATCGCCCGCGGTGCCGAAAAAGGCTCGATCAATCAGCTCACCTTTGTGGGTGAGCTCAAGCCCGGCAGCCCGGCGATGCGGTGTTCACAGGCGCGCTGCATGCCCCAGGGGACCATGCAGGCCCAGCTCAGCAGCGTCAGTGAGACCCGCTTTGATGGCCGCGGCATTGCCCAGGGGTTGCCCAGTGCCTGGCCGGTGAATGGCACCTGCCTGGTGGAGGCACGTCAGGTTCGTTGTCAGGCCAAGGCGCTCAGTGGTGAGGCCTGGATGGCGGAGGCCACGACCCCCTGAGTGTTCCAACGGGTTGCCCATTTGCCGCATTGGCTTGCTCGCAAGGCCAGGCTGTGTTGTTAGCAGGGCACCTGTAGGGAGGTCGCGTACAAGGCGGCACCATGAGGCCATGCGATCAGCAGGAATGCCTAGGGCTAGTCAGAGTGGCCCACCGTGGCCAGCCTGGCCATCCAGGGAAAGTGGAAGAAAAGATAAGGGAGTGTGCCATGCTGGTGAAGTCCCGATGGGAAAGGGGGGTCTGTTATGGCTGCCTCTCAAGCAGACGTTGAGCCGCGAGACCGAGCTCTTTTTCGCACCTCGCGAAGAGTGTCCGTCACCTTGTCTTATGTGGCGTATTCGCGATTGCTAAAACGCAGCGATGAGGAAGGGAGATCTCTCAGTAATCTCTCTGCCTTTTTGCTGGAATCAGCGCTCGGAGTAGAGGGGGAGCACTCCATCCGCTAAGACTCGTTCGGCTGGTTGCCGATGCTTGCAGTCATGGCGGTCAGCGGCGAGGCTTGCCTTGCTGGCAGCGCTGTTGTAACGCGATCTTCGCCGCCCTGATTGGGGCCGTAAAGTTGGGTCCGCTTGGCGTTGGGCGTTGGTTGATTTGGATACCCTGATGGCGCTCGATGCGCTGCAGTGGTTAAGAACAGGGGAAGAGGTGTCCAGGCGCTTCTCCATCAGTGCGGCGTCCGTGAGCAGGCAATCCAGGAAATGCCTCGATCTCTTCGGTCTTGACTTGCAGCGTGTTAACGGAGAGTGGAACACTCTGGGGGATAGCTCAATCCTGCTGCTTGAGCGAAGGGTGCATCAAACGGCCCGTTGGATGGGGCGGCGGCCGCTGAGGCTGGAGGCCACGTATTGGTCGGGGCCGTTGCTGTGTTCACCGGTTCCAGAGGGTTGGGTTCTGGGTTTATCGAATATTGTTGGTGTGCCGAGAAATTTCCAGCTTGTTCGCGAGCGGATTGTGGATGTCTGCCTGGCTGCGCTACCCGATTGTCCCTCTGATGATGATCCGGAGCTGGTAGCGCTGTGCCTGTCTTCGATGCCGGTTTTCTTCGTTGTGAGTCCAGATCATCCCTTGGTGGGCAGGCGCAATCTCACCTATTCCGATATCGCTGAGTACCCCACGCTTGGCTTGCCCAGTGGTGCCTATCCCCTGGTTGAGACATCATTGAAGTCGCTGGGTCTTTGGAACGACTTCGTTCGCATGTCGCGTTACCGGCGCGAGGCTTGGGAGGGCAAGACTGAGGCTGAGCTCACGGTTGGCTACGGAACGGTGCTGAGCATGGAGGTGAGTGGTTCCGGCTTGGTGCCACTCCCTTTGCGCTTGCCCTTCCATTCAGGCGAAATGATGGTGGTGCGAAGAGAGTTCCGTTCCGATCCCAGGCTGCTGGCCCTGCGCGATGTGATTGTCGCCCGCTTGCGGTTGTTCGCGCAGCGGTATCCGGAGATTTGCCTTGAGCCTCTTGGCTCCCGGCTTGAATGAGTCTCGTTGCTATGCAGGATCTGTAAGATTGCGCACGAAGCGTTGGCTTCCGTGGGAGACCGCTGCGTTGATGCAATAGTGCAACCCTGCCGAGGGGGGCTGGTGGTTGATCTTGAATCCCTGGCAGCCCTCGATGGGTTGCTCTGGTTGCGAACCGGGCACGGGGTGGCCCGTGCCTTTAACTTCAGTCAGTCGTTTGTGAGTCGAAGCGCGAGGCGGTGCGCCGATGTCTTCGGCGTGGAACTAAGAAAAACGGAATCTGAGTGGTGCTTAGGCGGTGATCTGATGCTGCTCAATCTTGAGCGCAAGGTTCATCAGCACGTCAGGTGGCAGAGGGGGCTCCCATTGCGGCTGGAAGCGCAGCATTGGTCGGGGCCCTTGCTGTGTGAGCCGCCTCCTTCTGGCTGGATCACGGGCAATCTGAATTTTCTGGAGTACCACAGGCCGTTGCACTTGCTGGCCCTGGGTGTGATCGATGCCTGGGTTGCCTCCTATCCAGATGTGCCCTGTGGTGATGATTCGGACATCGTTGCGATCCCCCTGAGTCGGATGCCGATGCGCTTGGTTGTGAACCAGGGGCATCCTCTGCTGGGCCTTGGGAGTCACGTCACCTTTGCTGATGTGGCGCAATACCCCTGTCTGCCCCTGCCCGATGGCGCCTTCCCGCAGTTCGAGGCGGCCTTGCAGCGCTGCGGGCTCTGGCAGGGCTCAGGCCTCGCCACGCGGATGGCTGGTCGCAGGGGCCAGCTGGACCAAGATTGTGTGGAGGATCTGCTGGTTGGGTTCTCGACGCCCCTGGCCCTGCCTCTCTATGGAGAGGCTGTTGTGGAGCTCCCCTTGGAGTTTCCCATGGTCGTTGGAGATGCTCTGTTGATCCGCAGGGAATTCAGTGATGCCCCCCAAGCCCATGACCTGGCTGCCCAGCTGCGTCAGCGTCTTCGCAAGCTGGCCTTGACAACCCCGGATGTTGTTGTGCTGGAGCATTCGGTTTGCAGCAGCTTTGAAGCTGCTGCAGGCCTGAAAGCTTGGGATGGCCGTGGTGTTGGTGTTTCGGGAGTAGCCAGCAGCCCCTGACATCGTCGGCACAGCCGCGGCGGGGCAGCCGATGGATCGGCTTATCGCTTGCTGCCTTCCACGTCGGTGTCGGAGCCACTCTGGTGCCCGTTCATGTGCTTCTCGCAGGCCGTGGCGCTGAGGGTGCCAGCGAGGGTCACGGTGGCCAGGGCCAGCAGCAGGAGGCGTCTCATGGGAGTGAGCTGATTGCTTGAAGGGTATGCAGGCTTTCCCGGTTTCGCCACGGGTCCAAGCAGGAGATCACTCGGACGCCGGGCGAGTTGGCGCCCAGCACGAGACCATCAGCCCCTTTGAGGCTCTGTTGGGTAAGAGGCGGCACCCAGATTCGAACTGGGGGTAAAGGATTTGCAATCCTCTGCCTTACCACTTGGCCATGCCGCCGTTCAGGAGCAAACTCCCTGGCACGGATCGTATCAGCCACAAGATGCCCGGCCGTCTGCTGGTTCTGAGCAACGGCCACGGGGAAGACCTGATCGCCCTGCGGGTGTTGCTGGCCCTGCACCAGCGGTGCCCGCATTTGGAGCTGGCGGTGTTGCCGTTGGTGGGGGAGGGCTCGGCGTTTGCAGCGGCGGAGCAGGCCGGGGTGTTGCGCCGCATCGGCCCGAGGCGTGAGCTGCCGAGCGGTGGCTTCAGCAACCAGAGCCTGACGGGTTTGCTGCGCGATCTGGCGGCCGGTGTGGTGGGGCTGAGCTGGCGCCAGTGGCGGCTGGTGTGGCGCTGGGGGCGCCGTGGCGATCCCGTGCTGGCGGTGGGCGATCTCCTGCCCCTGCTGCTGGCCTGGGGTAGCGGTGCTCCCTATGGCTTCATTGGCACGCCCAAGAGCGATTACACCTGGCGCAGTGGTCCTGGGTCGGCGGGGGTAGCCGCCTCTTACCACCGCCTCAAGGGCAGCGAATGGGACCCCTGGGAATGGGCCTTGATGGGGCGAGCCCGTTGCCGGCTGGTGGCCCTGCGCGATGGGCTCACGGCCAGGGGGTTGCAGCGCCATGGCGTGAGGGCCCTGGCTCCGGGCAATCCGATGATGGATGGCCTGGAGGGCCTTCCTCTGCCAGCGGCCTTGGCGGGCCACCGGCGGTTGGTGTTGCTGGGCGGTAGCCGGATGCCCGAGGCCCTCGGCAATCTCGAGCGCTTGCTGCTGGCCCTCGAGCCCTGGGCGCTCCAGCCGCCAGGGGAGCCCCAGGCCGCTGGGTTGCTGGTGCTGGCCCCCACCGGTTCACGGCCCAGCCCTGAGGAATGGCAGCCCCTGCTGCGGCGCCTGGGCTACCAGCCGGCCCCCGTTCCGGATGGCACCGGGGCGCAGGCGGCCTGGTGCCGGGGGGCGGTGCTGCTGCTGATCGGCAGTGGCGGGTTTAGCCGTTGGGCGAGCTGGGGCGAGGTGGGAGTAGCCGCAGCCGGCACGGCCACCGAGCAGTTGGTGGGGCTTGGCGTGCCCTGTCTGTCGCTACCGGGGCCGGGGCCCCAGTTCAAAGTGGGCTTTGCCCAGCGGCAGAGCCGTCTGCTGGGCGGGGCTGTGGAGGTTTGCCGTAGTGGTGCAGAGCTGGCAGAACGGCTG
>JBIIQU010000035.1:0-7346 GCA_044341905.1 Vulcanococcus sp.
CCGCTACCGGCTACTGCCCGCCGTGGAGGACGTGGGTCGTCACAGCTACGGCACCATCGCCTATGGAGCGGCCATCACCCTTCTGCTGGCGTTGTTCTGGCCGCAACAGCCCTTGCCCGTGGCCGCTGGCGTGTTGGTGATGGCCCTGGGGGACGGCCTGGCCGGCCTGATCGGCCCGCAGATCCCATCGCCCCGCTGGCAGGTGTTGGGGCAGACCAAATCGCTGGCAGGCACAGGTGCCATGGCCGCCGCCAGCCTGCTGGTGCTGGGGGGCCTGAAGGCCCTCGCCCCTGGCCTGGGCCTGACCTCCCCCGCCTGGCCGTCACTGCTGCTGCTCACGGCCGTGGCCGCCGGCCTGGAGCAATTCAGCCGCTACGGCGGCGACAACCTCACAGTGCCCCTGGCCACCGGCCTGCTCTGGCAGCAGCTCAGCGCCTGACGCTCAGGCCACCGCCAGCGGACGCTTGTTGCCCTCAGCCACAGCCGCCGCCAACTCCGCCAGCACCTCCCGGGTGGAACTGAGGTCGATGCAGGCATCAGTGATGCTCTGGCCGTAGGTGAGCTGGGACAGATCGCTGGGGATCTTCTGGCTGCCCGCCACCAGGTGGCTCTCGAGCATTACGCCCATCACATGGCGCGAACCGCTGCGGAGCTGGTGGGCCACCTGGCCGGCCACTTCAGCCTGACGGCGATAGTCCTTGCTGGAGTTGCCGTGGCTGCAATCCACCATTACCCGGGCGGGCAGACCGTCCTTGGCCAGGGCCGCCGCGGCGGCCTCCACCGCTTCCGGGTGGTAGTTGGTTCCCTGCTTGCCGCCCCGCAGCACCAGGTGTCCGTCGGGATTGCCGGTGGTGGTCACGATGGCAGCGTGGCCGTCCTTGTTGATGCCCAGGAAATGGTGGGAGCGGGCGGCGGCCTCCATGGCATTGATGGCGGTGGAGGCGCTGCCATCGGTGCCGTTCTTAAACCCGATCGGCATGGAGAGGCCCGAGGCCATTTCCCGGTGGGTCTGGCTCTCGGTGGTGCGGGCGCCGATGGCCGTCCAACTGATCAGGTCAGCGATGTACTGGGGCACCACCGGATCCAGCAGCTCCGTGGCCGAGGGCAGGCCCAGATCGGCCAGGTGCAGCAGCAGGCCCCGCGCCAGCCGCAGGCCGGTATTGATGTCGTAACTGCCATCGAGATGGGGGTCGTTGATCAGGCCCTTCCAGCCCACGGTGGTGCGGGGCTTCTCGAAATACACGCGCATCACGATCTCGAGCGCATCCCGGTGGCGCTCGTGCTCCTGGGCAATGGCCGCCGCATACTCCTTGGCGGCATCCACATCGTGAACGGAGCAGGGGCCCACGATCACCAGCAGCCGCTGGTCATCGCCCCGCAGAATGGCCTTGATCCGATCCCGCGCTTCCCGCACGGTGGTGGCGGCCCCATCGCCGAGGGGCAGCTCCCGATGCAGCAGGGCCGGCGCCACCAGGGGCCGTGTTTCCACCACATGCAGATCGGAGGTGGGAAGCATGGCCGGGATCCAGGATCGGGCAGTTGACAGCCCACCCTAGAAGCCCATTTGCAACGGTTGTCACCAAGGCCGGGGCAGGCGGCAAAGAACAATGGTGGTCCAAGTCCAGTCGTCCGGGCCCCACCAGACCCGTCAGCGCCGATGTCCGCCAGCACCTTCCTCGCCAGCTACCGCGCCGCCGCCGCTGAGCGCGAGGCCCTGGGGGTGCCGGCCCTGCCCCTGAGCGCCGAGCAGACCCAGGCCCTCACCGAGCTGTTGGAAGCCCCGCCCGCCGGAGAAGAAACCTTCCTGCTGCACCTGCTGAGCGAGCGCATCCCCCCCGGCGTGGATGAGGCGGCCTATGTGAAGGCCGGCTGGCTGGCTGGCGTGGCCCAGGGCACGGCCACCAGCCCGCTGCTCACTCCCGTGGCGGCCGTGAAGCTGCTGGCCACCATGATCGGCGGTTACAACGTGGGCGCCCTGATCGCGCTGCTCAGCAACCCCGATGCGGCCATCGCCAGCGCCGCCGCCGAGGGGCTGAGCACCACGCTGCTCGTGTACGACGCCTACAACGATGTGCTGGAGCTGGCGGCGAGCAACGCCTATGCCCAGCGGGTGATCGACAGCTGGGCCAACGCCGAGTGGTTCACCGCCAAACCTGAGCTGCCCGCCGAGATCACCGTGACGGTGTTCAAGGTGGAGGGTGAAACCAACACCGACGACCTCTCCCCCGCCACCCACGCCACCACCCGGCCCGACATCCCCCTGCACGCCACGGCGATGCTGGAAACCCGCATGCCCGGCGGCCTGGAGCTGATCGCCGAACTCAAAACCAAGGGACATCCCGTGGCCTATGTGGGCGATGTGGTGGGCACCGGCAGCTCCCGCAAGTCGGCCATCAACTCGGTGCTCTGGCACACCGGCACCGACATCCCGCACGTGCCCAACAAGCGCAGTGGCGGTGTGGTGCTGGGGGGCAAGATCGCGCCGATCTTCTTCAACACGGCTGAGGATTCCGGCGCCCTGCCGATCGAGTGCGACGTGACCGCCCTCAACTCCGGCGATGTGATCACCATCCGCCCCTACGCCGGCACCATCGAGCGGGCCGCCGGCGAGCCGGGCGCTGGCACCATCGTGGCCCGCTTCGAGCTCAAGCCCAGCACCATCACCGATGAGGTGCGCGCCGGCGGCCGCATTCCGCTGCTGATCGGCCGCTCCCTGACCGACAAAGTGCGCGCCCAGCTGGGGCTTCCCGCCAGCGAGCTGTTCATCCGGCCGGTGGCGCCGGCCGACACCGGCAAGGGCTTCACCCTGGCCCAGAAGATGGTGGGCAAGGCCTGCGGCCTGCCGGGCGTGCGCCCCGGCACCAGCTGCGAGCCGCTGATGACCACCGTGGGCTCCCAGGACACCACCGGGCCCATGACCCGCGATGAGATGAAGGAGCTGGCCTGCCTGGGCTTCAGCGCCGATCTGGTGATGCAGAGCTTCTGCCACACCGCCGCCTACCCCAAGCCGGTGGATCTGAAAACCCACGCCGAATTACCCGACTTCATGGCCTCCCGCGGCGGTGTGGCCCTGCGCCCCGGCGACGGCATCATCCACAGCTGGCTCAACCGCATGCTCCTGCCCGACACGGTGGGCACCGGCGGCGACAGCCACACCCGCTTCCCGCTTGGCATCTCCTTCCCGGCCGGCTCGGGCCTGGTGGCCTTCGCCGCCGCCATCGGCGCCATGCCGCTGGACATGCCCGAATCGGTGCTGGTGAAGTTCTCCGGCTCCCTGCAGCCCGGCGTGACCCTGCGGGATGTGGTGAACGCCATCCCCTATGTGGCGATCCAGCAGGGACTGCTGACGGTGGCCAAGGAGGGCAAGCAGAACGTGTTCAACGGCCGGATCATGGAAATCGAGGGGCTCCCCGATCTCAAACTCGAGCAGGCCTTTGAACTCACCGATGCCACGGCGGAGCGCTCCTGCGCCGGCAGCACCATCAAGCTCTCCGTGGAGACGGTGAGCGAATACCTGCGCAGCAACGTGGCGCTGCTAAAAAACATGATCGCCCGGGGCTACGGCGACGCCCGCACCCTCGCCCGCCGCATCCAGGCGATGGAGGCCTGGCTGGCCGATCCCCAGCTCCTGGAGGCCGATGCCAATGCCGAGTACGCCGCCGTAATCGAGATCGATCTCGATCAGATCACTGAGCCGATCCTGGCCTGCCCCAACGACCCCGACAACGTCAAGCTGCTCTCGGACGAGGCGGGCAAACCCATCGATGAGGTGTTCATCGGCTCCTGCATGACCAACATCGGCCACTACCGCGCCGCCGCCACGGTGCTGGAAGGCCAGGGCGAGAACAGTGCCCGCCTGTGGGTCTGCCCGCCCACCCGCATGGATGAGGAAATGCTCAAACAGGAGGGCTACTACGCCATCTTCGAGAAGGCGGGATCCCGCATGGAGATGCCCGGCTGCTCCCTCTGCATGGGCAACCAAGCCCGGGTGGACGACAACACCACCGTGTTCTCCACCAGCACCCGCAACTTCAACAACCGCCTCGGCAACGGCTCCCAGGTGTACCTGGGCAGCGCCGAGCTGGCGGCGGTCTGCGCCCAGCTGGGCCGCATCCCCACCAAGGAGCAATACCTGGCCATCGCCGCCGCCAAGATCGATCCCAAGGGCGCCGAGCTCTACCGCTACCTCAACTTCGATCAGATCGAGGGTTTTGAGGACAGCGGCCGGGTGGTGAGCGTCGAGGAGGAAGCGAAGGTACTGGCGGGAGTATGAGCGGCCAGCCGCGCGCCTAGCCGCCCTGGTGAGACGCTGGATCCAGCGCCCGTGAGAGCCCCCTGAACCAGGAGTCCCTGCTGTTTGAGCCCACCCAACCCGCAGCCGGAGCGCTGCGGGCGGTGCTGGCCTTCCCCAGCACCTACACGGTGGGCATTACCAGCCTGGGCTATCAGGTGGTGTGGGCCACCCTGGCCCAGCGGGCCGACGTGGATGTGCGGCGCCTGTTCACCGACCAGGGCGACCCACCGCACCGCCACTGCGACCTGTTCGGCCTGTCGCTGAGCTGGGAGCTAGACGGGCCAGTGCTGCTGGATCTGCTGGAGCAGCAGCGCATTCCGATCTGGGCCAACCAGCGGGGCGATGCGGATCCGATTGTCTTCGGGGGCGGCCCGGTGCTCACCGCCAACCCCGAGCCCTTGGCCCCCTTCTTCGATGTGGTGCTGCTGGGGGATGGCGAGCTGCTGCTGCCCGCGTTTGTGGATGCCCTACAAGAGCACCGCGATGCACCCCGACCCGAGCGGCTCAGGCGACTGGCCCAGGTGCCAGGGGTCTATGTGCCGAGCCTCTACGCCCCTCGCTACTCCAGCGAAGGCGAACTCCTGGGGGTTGAGCCCACCGAGCCCGGCATTCCGGCCACCGTGGCCAAGCAGACCTGGCGCGGCAACACCCTCAGCCACTCCACGGTGATCACCCCCGAAGCGGCTTGGCCGTCGATCCACATGGTGGAGGTGGTGCGCAGCTGCCCGGAGCTCTGCCGCTTCTGCCTGGCGAGCTACCTCACCTTGCCGTTCCGCACCCCCAGCCTCGACGATGGCCTGATCCCGGCGGTGGAGAAAGGTCTGGCTGCCACCCAGCGCCTGGGGCTGCTGGGGGCCTCAGTGACCCAGCACCCCCAATTCGCCGACCTGCTGGCCTGGCTCGACCAGGACCGTTTCGACGGCACCCGCGTGAGTGTGAGCTCCGTGCGGGCCGCCACGGTGACTCCAGAACTAGGCAGGATCCTCGCCAAGCGGGGGAGCAAGTCGCTCACGATCGCGATTGAGAGCGGCAGCGAGCGCATGCGCGACGTGGTGAACAAAAAACTCACCACCGAGGAGATCTATGCCGCCGCCCGCTATGCCAAGGAGGGCGGCCTCACGGGCCTGAAGCTCTACGGCATGGTGGGCCTGCCCAGCGAAGAGGAGGCCGATGTGGAAGCCACGGCCGAGCTGCTGCTGGCGCTCAAGAAGGCGACCCCAGGCCTGCGCCTGAGCTTGGGGGTGAGCACCTTCGTGCCCAAGGCCCACACACCGTTCCAATGGGAAGGCGTGCGCCCGGAAGCCGACAAGCGCCTCAAGCTGCTAGCCAAGCGGCTCAAGCCCAAGGGCATCGAACTGCGCCCGGAGAGCTACGGCTGGAGCGTGATCCAGGCCCTGCTCTCCCGCAGCGACCGCCGCCTGGCCCCGGTGATTGCTGCCGCCCGCGGTAGCCACGAGAGCCTGGGGGGCTGGAAAAAGGCCTATCGGGCCGTGAGCGAAGACTCCAACTCCCTGGACTTGCAAGTCCCGCTCCCTCTGCCGCCGCCACCGCCATGGGAGCAGGTGATCCATGGGGCCTGGCAACACACCCAGGTCCTCCCTTGGGAGCACCTGGAGGGCCCACTACCCAAGTCCACATTGCGCAAACACCGCGACGAAGCCTTGCCAGCCGGGTGACGGTTCAGACCTTGCAACGCAGCCCCACCAACAGGATCCAGCCGGCAATGTTGATCCGGCTGTCGTACATGGGGATGTCGGTGGCATGGAGGGCCGCAAGCACCAGCGCGGCCGCCCACCAGGCCCGCTCAAACAGCGGCCCCGAGGCCATGCCCCGGTATGCCGCACGAATCAGCAACCAGAGCACAAAGCCCACCACCATCACCGCAACAGGCAGGCCGTGGCTCAGGGCCAGATCGATGGCGATGTTGTGGGGATGGCCGTGCCAGAAGCCAGTACGCAGCGGATAAATCACGCTGAAGGCTGCTGCCCCCCAACCCAGCCATGGCCGCTCAGCGATCAAGCCCATGGCCACGCTCCACTGGCTCAGGCGGGTGATGGCCAGAGGGCGTTTGCCCTGAGAGTTGAAGTCGTTGAGGCGTCCCCAAATCGACTGGGGGACCAGGGCCCGGGCTGGATCCTGGAGCACAGCTGGCACGCCCGGCAGAACGGCCAGGGCCACCGGCAGCAGCGCCAGCAGCAGCAGGGGCAGCAACCACAGCCAGCTGCCAGGTCCACCCACGATCGGAACCGCCAGCAGCAAGGCCCCCCAAGCGTTGCGGGAATCGGTGAGGTAGAGGGCCGCCACCTGGGCCGCCACGAGAACCACCACCACGAGGAACTCCAGAGCGGAGCGCTCCTGCCGTTGCTGCCAGCGTCGCCAACAGGCCAGCAGCGCTGCCAGCAGGAGAGGCCAGCTCAAAGCCAACCAGGCCGCCGTGATGTTGGCGTAGTCAAAAAGGCCGGCCAGCCGCTCGGGAGGATTCCCCCCCGGCTTCAGGTGCCAGATGATCAAGCCGCCAAGGATCTGCCACGGTCCGCTCCAGCCCCAGAACAGCTGGCCTAGCCCCGTGACGATCACGGGCACCGTACCCGCCACGATCCAAAGGGCCACACGACGACGGGCCGCAGACGTGACCACATAGGGCTGAAAACCCCAGAAACCCCAGAAAAAAGGCAGCCAGTTGCCCAGTCCCACCCAGGCAAGGGCGCCACTACTGGCGCTGAAACAGCCCAGCAGCATCAGCACCCCAACCACAGCGAGCACCCAATTGGCGCGGTCGCGCCAGAAGGGAGGCCGCTGGCGACTGCCCAGCAGCAAGGCAATGAACAACAGAACGGCGGCGATCAGAGCGCTGGCCGGAAGCACAAACACCCCCAGCTGAAAACATCGCCAGCCCAGGGGGTGAGCGGTCTCAGGCCGCTGGTCATCAAGCTGCTGGAGGCCGCGGGCGAGCCATGGAGCCAGCGTCATTACTCGAACACCGCCGTGCGGCCGCGGTACACGATCACCTGGCGCTTGAGGTGGAGGCGCACAGCCCTGGCCAGGGCCAGGC
>JBIIQU010000036.1:0-7280 GCA_044341905.1 Vulcanococcus sp.
GGCTGGCTGGGGGTTACGGGGCCGCTCGTCCCGGAGCGGCTCCTCATCGAGATAGCGGCGCTGGCGCAGCGGTTCGCGCTCGCGGCGCTCGTCCACTTCCACGTAGTCGTAGGCCTCGTCGGGCTCAAAGCTGCGGGTGGTGGCTGGCTGGATGCGGCGCTGCTGTTCCTGGGCGGTGGGCTGCCCGGCCGCCAGCTGGTTCTCTACCGGCACCATGTTGAGCCGGTAGCGCTCGCGCTCCTCCTGCTCCCAGCTGGGTCCGCCCACCCCCAGTTTTTCCAGCAGGCCAGTGCCCAGCTGCTTGAGCTTCTCTTCGGCCCCCTCGTAGACGATGATCCGGTCGGGCCCGCTGCTCACGATTTCTTCCACGGTGAGCTCCCAGGTGCTGAGCACCCCTTCCCCGAGGAGGGGAACCCCCAAGGCGCCCAGCACCAGGCTGGTGAGCTCGCCGGTCTCGATGTCGAAGCTGAACCCCAGCACCCGGCCGAGCTGTTCACCCGCCTCGGTGACCACCTGGCAGTTGATCACCTTGCTGTAGCGATCGGGGTTGAAGCCCTCGGCCAGGGAATCGGCCGAATCCACCAGGATCACGTCGCCCACCTGGCGGATGCTCTCCAGGGGCATCCAGCGGGGTAATCCCGGCAGAAAGCGGGTCAGGGGGTTGTCCCGCAGGCCCAGGGCCACCACCTCACGGCGGTCAATGTCCACCACCACCTCGCCCACCACACCGAGCCGCCGGCCGGTGTCACGGGTGATCACCTGGGTCCCCATCAGCTCCGAGCGCAGCCAGAGGCGATCGCTCGGTGTGGCGGCCGGAGTGGCGGTCGGGTCGCTGCCGGGGGGTGTCGTTGTCATGGGCGCATTGTGGCCGAGAAGCTGGAGGGGAGTGTTCAGGCCGCCGGTGGTAATCCCACCACCTGGGTGTGGGCACCGCGGGCCTGCGTGACGCCGATGGTGCGGGTGGCGGCGGCGATCATGGGGCGACGGTGGCTCACCACCATGAACTGGGCCTGATCGGCCTGGCGTGCGATCAGGCCTGCCAGCCGCTCCACGTTCACGCCGTCCAGGAAGCTGTCCACTTCGTCCAGGGCATAAAAGGGCGAGGGGCGGAAGCGCTGCAGGGCAAATAGAAAGCTGAGGGCCGTGAGGGATTTCTCGCCGCCGCTCATCGAGGCCAGCCGTCGGACGGCTTTGCCCTTGGGGTGGGCCACCAGGCTCAAGCCGCCCTCGAGTGGCTCCTGGGGGTTCTCCAGCTGCAGGAAGCCCTCGCCATCGGAGAGGCCCGCGAAGATCTCGCGGAAGTGCCCATCCACGGCGGTGAAGGCCTCCATGAAGGCCTCCTGGCGCAGGGTGGCCACAGTCTCAATGCGCAGGAGCAATTCCTCCCGCTCCTTGCAGAGCACGTCGAGGCGCTCCTGGAGGTCGGCCAGGCGCTGCTCCAGGTCTTCGAGTTCCTGCAGGGCCAGCATGTTCACCGGTTCCAGCGCTTCCATGCGCTGCTGCAGGCTGCGTAACTCCGCCTGCAGGGCCTCCAGCCCGTTCTCACGCACCTCGGCGGGAACCTCCGGCAGGGGATCGGGCAGCTCCTTTTCCAACTGGTCCAGCCGCAGGGTGGCACTGCGCTGTTGCTCGCCAAGGGACAGCAGTTCCTCCCCCAGCCGCTGCAGGTTCCATTCCTTCTGCTGCAACGTCTGCCGCTGATTGGAGAGCTGGGTCTCGGCCTCATCGCGGGCGCGGCGCCGCTCGCCAAAGCGGGCCTGGAGTTCCTGCTGCTGCACCTCCAGGGCGGCCCGTTGCTGCTGGTCGGCTTGGTGCTGTTCCTTCCATTGGCTGCGTTCGGCCACCAGGGCATTCACGGCCTGGGCCAGGCGCTGCTCATCGGCGCCCAGGGCCTGCAATTGGCTGGCCACCCGCTCGGCGGCCAGGCCCCGTTCCCGCCGCGCCGCCAGCAGCTCGTCCCGTCGACGCCGGGCCTCGGTGAGCTGTTGATCGGCACTTTCGAGTTCCTGCTGCAGTCCCTGCCAGCGCTCGCTGTCGCCGGAGGCCTGGGCGGTGGCTTCGGCGGATTCGAGCGCGCTGAGCTGCTGCTGCAACGGGGCCAGCTCCGTGGCCAGCGCCATCAGCCGCTCCTGGGCGGCCTGGAGCTCGGCTTCGATCTGCCCAATGCGCTGGCTGAGCTGTTCGCGGCGCTGGAGCAGGGGGCCATGGGAGCGCTGGGCGGCCTTGCGCTCCGCCTCGAGGGCGGCGCGCCGCTGTTCCTGGCGGCTCAGGAGGGGCCTGAGCTCCTCCAGCTGGCGCCCGAGCTCCGCCTCTTTGCGGCGGCTGGCCACCAGGGTTTCGCCCAGTTCCAGCAGGCGGCGGCGCAGGGGCTCGGCCTCATCGTTGTCGCTGGCGGTGCCGAAGCTCAGCTGGTTGCCCCGCTGCTGGAAGCTGCCGCCGGTCATGGCGCCGCTCTTCTCCAGCAATTCCCCGTCGAGGGTCACAGCCCGGCAGCGGCCCAGTTCGCGCCGGGCGCTGGCCAGATCCCGGAACACGAGGGTGTCGCCGAACACGTAGCGGAACACCTCGCCGTACACCGCTTCAAACCGCACCAGCTCCACGGCGCGTCCCACCAGGCCATCGCCGCCACCACTGCGGCCCGCCGCCGCCCCCCGCTCGAAGGCGGCGCCCACTCCCGCACCGCCGCCGCCC
This sequence comes from Vulcanococcus sp., assembly GCA_044341905.1. Classification (GTDB taxonomy): domain Bacteria; phylum Cyanobacteriota; class Cyanobacteriia; order PCC-6307; family Cyanobiaceae; genus Vulcanococcus. The sequence goes on from JBIIQU010000036.1 coordinate 2,692, forward strand.
CGGATCTTGTTGAGCGGCAGGAAGGTGAGGCGCCCGGCCCGGCGACTCTTGAGCAGGTCGATGGCGCGGGCGGCGATGCGGTCGTCGTCCACCACCACCTGGCCCAGGCGCGCCCCGGCGGCCACCTCCAGCGCCAGGCGGTGGGCATCCTCCACCTCACCCAGCTGGGCCACGGGGCCGTGGATGCCCTCCAGCCCCGCCTCCAGCAGCAGCCGCAGGGCACCGGTGCCGCGGCTTTCCTGCAGGGTCTCGCGCCGGGATTCGAGCCGGGCGATCTCCCGTTCCAGGCTCGACTGTTCCTGCTCGAGGCGCTGGCGGGTGCGCTGCTGCAGCGCCAGGGCCTCCACCAGCTCCTGGGCCTTGGCCTGCTCGGCCTGGAGGGCGTTCAGCAGCAGTTGCCACTCCTCCTCGAGCTGGCTGAGGGAGCTGGCCACCCCCTGGCTGTTGGTGGCGTCCTCCTCCAGTTGCTGGCGCAGTTCCGCCAGGCGCTCCTGCTCCTGCCGCAGCCGCTCACTCAGCTGCTGTTGCTCCGCCAACCGCGGGGACACCTGCCCCTGCAGCTCCTGGCGCTGGCGGCTGCGCTGTTTCTGCTCCTCGAGCCAGCTGCCGCTGCGGCCGGCCACCTCGCCCAGGCGCCGGCGAGAGAGCTCCACGGCGGCCTCGGCGGCGCGGCACTCGCCTTCGGCCTGCTCGAGGCTGGAGCGGTCGTCTGCGGCGGCCAGTGCCCCCTGCTGCTGGCGCAAGTCCCCCTGCTGGCGGGCCAGCTCGTGGCGCTGGCGTTGCAGCTCTTCGGCAGTCACCTGGTGCTTCTCGGCCTGGCGCGCCAGTTCGCGACCCCTGGCCTCCAGGCCCGCCAGTTCCGATTGCACGGCCAGCAGGCTGTCTTCACCGAGGGCCTTCACCTCGGCTTGCAGCCGTTCGAGGGCCTGGGCGGCCTGCTCCAAGGCAGCGCGGCCGTCACTCACCGCCGTGCGATCGGCCTCCTGTTGTTTGGTCAGGGCCTCCTGGCGGCTCTGCAGGCTGCGGACATCCTCGTGGGCCTGTTCGAAGCCCAGCACCTGCTCCTGCAGGCGGCCCAGGTGGTGGCGTTCCTTGAGACCTTGATAGGTGCGCGCCTTGGCGCAGTCGCGCTCCAGTTTCTGGCGCGAGATCAGCAGCTCCTGCTGCACGATGGCGCAGCGCTCTTCCCGTTCCTGCACCTCCTCGAGCTTGCTGCGGGTCTGTTCGATACGGGAATCGAACAGGGCCACCCCGGCCAGTTCATCGATCAGGCCCCGCCGGTCGCGGGCACTCATCGACACGATGCGGGTCACATCGCCCTGCATCACCACGTTGCTGCCCTCGGGATCCACCCGCAGGCGCCGCAGCTGGGTCTGCAGCTGTTGGAGGTTGCAGGGCACCCCTTCGGCGCTGTAGCTGCTGCTGTAGGTGCCGCCTGGTGCCACCCGCAGCTTGCGGGTCACGCTCCATTCCTTCTGGCCCGGCTGAATCCAGGGCCCCTCCGCCGGCGCCTCGAGCCCGGCTTCGGCTTCATCTGGCTGCCAGTCGCTGAGGTCGAAGCGCACGGTCACCACGGTTTCGGCGGCCTTGCCATCCCGCAGCACGGCGCTGTTCACGAGGTCTGGCAGGCGCTCGGCCCGCATGCCGCGGCTGTTGGCCAAGCCCAGGCAGAAGAGCACCCCATCGAGGATGTTGCTCTTGCCCGATCCGTTGGGGCCCGTCACCACCGTGAAGCCGGGCTCGAGGGGGATGGTCATCGACCCCCCGAACGACTTGAAATGCGTGAGCGCTACCTGATTGATGTGAACCAACAGGCCCGAGCGCCGAGCGCATAAAAGCTAGCGGAAGCACTGACGATTTCAAGCCGCCGTCCCTACGGTGAGGACAGTCCCGCGTCAACGCCGTCGCACCATGGACTTAGACACCCCAGCCAACGGCTACGACTCTGAAGTCGGCACGGCCGTTTCAACCCCGCCCGAAGCTGGCCGCGATAGCGGCGAATCGGCTCCCCGCCCCGCGGCACCGGCCCTGTTCCGCGAGCGCTTTGAAGCGTTGCTGCCGATCATCCAGAGGGAATGGCCGGAGGTGGCACGCCACACGCTGGAAGCCACCCGCGGCAGCCTGGATCTGGTAGTGGATGTGATCGCCCGCCAGACCGGCCGCACCAGTGAGGGCGTCAAGGCCCAGCTGATGGATCTGGTGCATGTCACCACGGACCAGGCCCACCACTTGGCCGATTCGCTCAAGCCCTTGGAGGATCAGCTCGAGCATCTGCTCGATGAGCTGAACACCAGCCTGCGGCCCCGGATCGAGAAGCCTGTGCGGGAACGTCCGCTCATGGCCCTGGGGATTGCCGCCGGGGTGGGTCTGCTCACCGGCCTGCTGCTGGCATCCGGCCGCCGATCCGCATGACCACGAGCAACGGCAATGGGGCCGGCGGGGATCGGCCCAGCGGCGAGCGCCGTTCCCGCGGGCTGCCCCTTCAGGCCGCCTCCAGGGTCACCGGACTGGTGACCTCGGTGATGGATCTGCACGTGCGCATTGCCCTGCAGGAGGCTGACCGCGAAAAGCGCCGTCTGATCAGCGGTGCCGTGCTGCTGATGGGGGGGCTGGCCACATTGCTGCTGGCCCTGATCGCGGCGGAACTGGCGCTGGTGCTCTGGCTTCATCTGGGGCTGAGCTGGGGCTGGATTCAGGCGGTGCTGGTGCTGGCGGGCCTGAATCTGCTGCTCACTGGCCTGTTCCTGCGGGTAGGGGGCCAGATGACCAAGGGCCCCTATCTGCCCGAAACCATGGCCGGCATCACCAAGACCACCCGGGCCCTGGTGGGGCGCTAGCGGATCTCGTACTGGAGCCAGCGGCAGTCGATGCCGCCATTGCTCACGGGCAGTTTGCGGCTGGCTTTCATCCGCAGGGCTCCCGTGAGTTCGGGGTTGCCGCTGAGCAGCCACAGGGTCCAGCCGCCGCAGCGCTGCTTGAGCATCTGGCCCAGGTCGCTGTAGAGCTGTTCCAGGGCCTCGCCCGCCCCGATTCGCTCGCCGTAGGGCGGGTTGCACACCAGGATCCCCGGGGTGGCAGGCGGTACGAAGTCGCGGCAGTCGCCGCGCTGCAGCTGCAGCCAGGGGGCCACCCCGGCGTCCTTGGCATTGCCCTGCGCCTGCTCCAGTACCTCCGGATCCGCTTCGTTGCCCACAATCGGGGCCAGGGGGATGTCCCCTGGCAGCGCTGTGCGGGCCAGGTCTTGGGCGGTTGCCACTTCCTGGCGCCACAGGCCGGCATCGAAATCCGGCCAGCGTTCCAACGCAAAGCCTCGCCCCAGGCCAGGAGCGCGCCCCAGCACCTGGCAGGCCGCCTCGATCAGCAGGGTGCCCGAGCCGCAGAGGGGATCGGCCAGCGGCACGCTGCCGTTCCAGCCGGTGAGGGCGATCAGGCCAGCGGCGAGGTTTTCCTTCAGCGGCGCCAGGCCCATGCGGGCCCGGTAGCCCCGCCGATGCAGGCTCTCGCCACTGCCATCCAGGCTCAGGATCGCCTCCGGGGTCTGGCCGGGGCGGCCGGGGCTTAGGTGCAGGTGCAGGGCCAGGTCGGGGTTGTCGAGGTTCACCGAGGAGCGTGCGCCCCAGGCCTGGCGCTGGCCGTCCACCAGGGCGTTTTTCACCTGCAGCGCGCTGTAGTGGCTGTGGTTGAGCCCCGGGATGCTGCCGCTGGCATCCACGCGGAAGCTGGCCTCGGGAGGGAGCCAGAAGCCCCAGTCGGCTGCCTCCTGCACGCCCCAGTAGAGGTCGTCGCGTCCGCGGCAGGGGAAGGCCGCCAGCTGGCGCAGCAGTCGGAAGGGCAAGCGGGCCTGCAGGTGCAGGCGGTAGTAGGTGGCCAGATCGGTCTGGCAGCGCACCGCCCGCCGCAGGGGCCGCACCTCGGTGGCCCCCAGGGCCGCCAGCTCAGCGGCGGCCGCCTCCTCCAGGCCCGGCGGCACCACGGCCAGGCAGGGGAATGGCGCTGGTCGGGATGGCGTCCAGTTGCGTTCGGTCATGCCCACCCCACCTGATGCCTGCTCCTGCTGCCACAATGAAGGAGTCCGGTTTCGGCCGGACTAGGTGGCTCACACCAGTGTTTCGGACAGCGGTTCGATTCCGCTCAGCTCCATTCCCCCGCCCTCGGTACTGCCGGGGCCTTTGCCGGGGCTGCAATGGTTTCGACGGGGCATAAGGAGGGTGACTGAAGCCTGCTCGGTAAGAGCAAACACGTAACAGCGAACAACATCGTTCGTTTCTCCCGTCAGACCGCCCCTGTGGCCGCCTGACCCTAGTTAGGGAGATGGGGTAGATCAGCCTTATCACCCAAATGATCCGTGGGGGCTGGAAGGCCCCTTTTTAGTGGGCTCGGCTGCACCTGAGCTGAGCTGCAGATCCGATGCAGGAACGTTGTTGCCGGCCTGGGTTAGTTCGGCGCTGATGAACCCGTTGCGCTCTTTTGGCTAAATCCACTCCACACCCTCAGTTCTTCCAGGCTCAGCACCCCTTCGCGCCGTTCGCCGTTCAGATCCCAAGTGGGAAAGGCGCGGATCTTGGCGGTCTGGCAGCGCTGCCGGCCGT
>JBIIQU010000094.1:0-5220 GCA_044341905.1 Vulcanococcus sp.
CGCGCCTGAAGTTCTCCATCGCCGGCTGGAACTGGGGGGAATCCGCCATCTGTACGGAATCAGCCAGCACCACAACGCCGCCAGGCTCCAGCACGCGGAAGCAGTCGGCCAAGACGTTCTGACGGGCCTCACCCGGCAACTCATGCAGCAGGAACACACAGGTGATGCCCTGCATGCTGCCCTCGGCGAAGGGCATCGCCTCGCCATTGCCCTGCACCAGTTGGGGCAGTTCGTTGGGGAGCTGACTGAGCCAGCGGTTGGCCTGACGCAGGTAGGCAGGAGAGAGGTCTAGGCCCACAAGCTGGGCCTGGGGAAGGGCTGCCCGCACTTGCCGTAGGGTCCGGCCCGTGCCGGTGGCCACATCCAACACCCGCAGTTGGCTGGGGCTGCGATCGCTGAAGCGCTTCAGGCCCTGGATCAGGGGTTTGATCACCCGTCGCCGCATCGGTTCAGCGGTGCCGTTGAACAGGATCTCCACCTGCAGGTCGTAGAGCGAGGCCGAGTGGTCGCTCAGGTAGCCGTCGGTTTGGTGGTGGAAGTTCTGCAGGTAGTAGTCGGGGTAATCGTCGCGATTGATCTCCTGGGGCAGGTCATGCACGTTCCGCTCGCTGCGCCGGCTCCAGGTGGAGGGCATGTCGAGCCAAACAAGCGGATAGCGGCTGGCCCATTCCAGCCATGGGGCGTCGAAGAGAAGGGATGTGGGGTAGAGACCCTGTTCGGCCTCCTGCCAGTCGGTGTCCAGTAGCCGGCTGTGGGCGGCTTGCAGGTCAGCGAGCATCTGCGCTGGCACCGGCACCGTCTTTGGCGATCCCTCGGGAGCGAACACCTCCATCAGTTTGGTGCTCACTTCCTTGTGGGCCAGCCCCACCAGGCTCTTGCCCTGTTGAAGGGTCTGGTAGGCCAGCCGGGTTACGGGATCCGCCATCAATCGCAGGTGCGCGCATGCATGGCATCCATTCCAGCGGATTCGTGGCTGGCCCGTGGACGATCCAAGGTCTGTGCCGGCGCTGGACGTTGGTATCAGCTTGAACGCAGATCAAGAATGATGGATCAGGGCTCAGTTTGGTAGCAACAGCTACAGAATGAATCCAGTGTTTCATTTGCGTTCTCCATGGATATCCCACGCCCTTCCTCCGAATCTGCGATGCCTGGACGGCACAGCGAGCCCAGCTATGTGGCCTGGGTGCGGGCGCGGCAGCAGCAGGCCCGGCGTCGCGCGGCCCTGCTCTCCACGCTGGTCGCCCACGCGGATCCCAGTGAAGCCGCCGACAACCACGGCCAGGCCGTGGCCTGGGCAGAACAACATGCCCAGGCCAAGCGTTTGCACGACAGCGCCATGGCCCAGCTCCGCCACGGCTGAGGCCGGCCGGAGCTGGGCTCAGCGGCGGACTCAGGCGTCGTAGTACATGGTGAATTCGTGGGGGTGGGGCCTTTGGCGCAGTTGCTGCACCTCTTCGTACTTCATCGAAATCCAGTTGTCGATGAAGTCCTCGGTGAACACACCCCCGGCCAGCAAGTAGTCCTTGTCAGCCTTGAGGGCCTCCAGGGCGCCATTCAGTGAGGCCGGCACCGTGGAGATCTTGGCGAGCTCCTCAGCCGAGAGTTCGAACAGGTCCACGTCCGTGCCATCACCCGGGTCGATCTGGTTCTTGATGCCATCGATGCCGGCCATCAGCATGGCGGCAAAGCCCAGGTAGGGGTTCGAGAGGGCATCGCCGGAACGGAACTCCAGGCGCTTGGCCTTGGGGTTCATGCCGGTGAGCGGGATGCGCACGGCGGCGGAGCGGTTGCCCTGGGAGTACACCAGGTTCACCGGCGCCTCGAAGCCAGGCACCAGGCGCTTGTAGCTGTTGGTGGTGGGGTTGGTGAAGGCCAGGAAGCTGGGGGCGTGCTTCAGCAGGCCGCCGATGTACCAGCGGGCGGTCTGGGAGAGGTTGGCGTAGGTGCCCTCACCCCAGAACAGGGGCTGGCCGCCTTTCCACAGGCTCTGGTGCACATGCATGCCGCTGCCGTTATCGGCAAACACGGGCTTGGGCATGAACGTGGCGGTCTTGCCGTACTTCTTGGCAACGTTGCGCACCACGTACTTGTAGATCATCACGTTGTCCGCGGCGCTGATCAGCTCGGCGAACTTGATGCCGAGTTCGTGCTGGGCCGTGGCCACCTCGTGGTGCTGCTTCTCAATGGGAACACCCAGGGCGCCCATGGTGAGCAGCATTTCGCTGCGGATGTCCTGAAGTGTGTCGTTCGGAGCGACAGGGAAGTAACCCTCCTTCAGTTGGATCTTGTAGGCCAGGTTGCCGCCCTCCTCGAGGCGGTCGTTGTTCCAGGGCGCCTCGATTGAATCAACGCTGTAGAAGCTGGAGCCATTGGCGCTCTTGTAGCGCACGTCATCGAAGATGAAGAACTCCGGCTCAGGTCCGAAGTAGGCGGTGTCGGCCAGGCCTGTCGAAGCCAGGTAGCCCAGGGCTTTCTGGGCCAGGGCCCGCGGGCAGCGGGAGTAGGGCTCACCGCTGCGGGGTTCCTGGATCGAGCAGATCAGGCTGAGGGTTTTGTGGCTGTAGAAGGGGTCAATCCAGGCGGTGTTCGGATCCGGCACCATCGCCATATCCGATTCGTTGATGGCCTTCCAGCCCCGGATAGACGATCCATCAAAGGCCACGCCTTCACTGAACGCGGCCTCGTCGATCAGGTCCTCGCACACGGTGAGGTGTTGCCACTTGCCGTGGAGGTCCACGAACTTGAGGTCAACGAGTTCGATGCCCTCGTCCTTGATCTGACGGAGGACGTCCTGGGCGGTTTTGGCCATGACGTGATCGGGTGGAGGCTGAACGGTGATGCCCGCCTGGAACCGGGCGTCGCGGGACCGTACGGATCAACAGGTGCCCACTGTGTATCCGGTGTAACCAAAAATGCGGTGACAGGAGGCTGGCGCTTGCGTAACCGTTTCTGTCAGATTCGCCAGATCGATGGTCGGGCAAGGGATCTGGAGGTTTTCAGGTGCTACGTTCCGGCTCAGGTGCGTCGATCCTTCACGCCATGCGCGATGCCATCACCGGTCTGATTGGTCGGTACGACCAGCTCGGGCGCTATTTCGATCGCGAGGCGATCGACCGCGTGGCCACGTATTACTCCCAGTCCGCCGTTCGCCTGGCCGCCGTTGAGTTGATCAACCGCGAAGCTGCTGAAATCGTGCGGGAGGCCAGCCAACGCCTCTGGCAGGCCGATCCGGAGCTGCTACTGCCCGGTGGCAACGCCTACACAACGCGTCGCTGGGCGGCCTGCCTGCGCGACATGGATTATTTCCTCCGGTATGCCAGCTACGCCCTAGTGGCTGACGACAGCACCATTCTGAATGAGCGGGTGCTGAACGGTCTGGACGACACCTACAAGAGTCTCGGTGTGCCCACCGGCCCCACTGTTCGCAGCATCGCCCTCATGGCCGATGTGGTCTGCGAAAAGCTGGCGGATGCCGGCCTGGCGGACAGCGCCACCCTCAACGCCGTTGTGCGGGCTCCGTTCGAGCACCTCTGCCGCGGCCTGGCCGACACCAACGTGCGGGCCCGCTGAGGCTCCCACCGCTACGTAGGCTCCACTCCACCAGATCTGACCCAGGCCTTGGCTTCCATCACCACCCCCGTGTCCGATCGGCACCGTCTCCAGCTCGGCCCGATCGACACGCCGGATCGTCTGCTGCTGGGACCAGGCCCCTCGAATGCTCACCCCACGGTGTTGCAGGCCCTGAGCCGCACCCCGATCGGTCACCTCGACCCCCTCTACGTCGCCCTGATGGGCGAAGTGCAGGAGCTGCTTCGTTACGTGTGGCAAACCGACAACCGCCTCACCTTGCCCATGAGTGGCACGGGCAGCGCGGCCATGGAGGCCACCATCGCCAACATGGTGGAGCCCGGTGACTCCGTCCTGGTGGCCGTGAAGGGCTATTTCGGCCTGCGTCTCCAGGACATGGCCGGCCGCTACCGGGCCGAGGTTCACACCATTGAGAAGCCTTGGGGTGAAGCCTTCAGCCTCGAGGAGATTGAAGCCGGATTGAAGCAGCACCGCCCCAAGATCCTGGCCATGGTGCATGCCGAAACCTCCACCGGCGTCTGCCAGCCCATGGATGGCATTGGCGACCTTTGCCGCCAGTACGACTGCCTGCTGCTGCTGGACACCGTGACCTCCCTCGGTGCAGTGCCCCTCCATCTGGACGACTGGAAGGTGGATCTCGCCTACAGCTGCAGCCAGAAGGGTCTCAGCTGCCCCCCTGGTCTCGGCCCCTTCACCATGGGTCCCCGGGCGGAAGAGAAGCTGGCGAACCGCCAGGGCAAGGTGCCCAACTGGTATCTGGATGTGAGCCTGCTGAACCAGTACTGGGGCAGCGATCGCGTGTACCACCACACCGCACCGGTGAACATGAACTTCGGCATGCGCGAGGCCCTGCGCCTGATCGCCGAGGAAGGCCTGGAGGCCGTCTGGGCCCGTCACCGAGCCTGTGCTGAGCGCCTCTGGGCTGGCCTCGAGCGCCTCGGCCTGGAGCCCCACGTGCCCTATGCCCTGCGGCTGCCCACCCTCACCACGGTGCGCATCCCGGAGGGGGTGGATGGCAAGGCCTTCAGCCTGCACCTACTCAACAAGCACGGCATCGAAGTGGGCGGCGGCCTCGGTGTCCTGGCCGGCAAGGTGTGGCGGATCGGCCTGATGGGCTACAACAGCCGCGAGGAGAATGTGGATCTGCTGCTCAACCTTCTGGAGCAGGAGCTGCCGGCCTTCCGTTCCGCCGCTCCTGTTGCTGCTGCCGCCGCTGCCTGAACCAGCGCTCCAGCTGTAACCCACAATCCTGGGCCCGAGTGCCTCCCACCACCTGCATGTGGTGATGGGCACTTGGGTGGTCGGCCAGATCCAGGCAACCTCCAAGGGCACCCCGCTTGGCGTCGCTGGCGCCGAACACCACCCGCCCCATGCGCGCCTGCACCAGGGCACCGGCGCACATGGGGCAGGGCTCCAGGGTTACCAGCAGGGTGCAATCGTTGAAGCGCCAGTCCTGGCGTAAGCGGGCCGCCTGTTGTAAGGCCACCAGTTCCGCATGGCCCAGCGGGTTCTGGTCGTGCTCTCGCCGGTTGCTGCCCCAGCCGATGGCCCGGCCCTGGGCATCCAACACAACCGCGGCCACGGGTATCTCTCCGTCGGCACCCACCTGGGCTGCGCGGCGCAGTAAGCGCT
>JBIIQU010000037.1:0-7243 GCA_044341905.1 Vulcanococcus sp.
CGCGCCAGCGAAGACGACCAGGAGCCCGAGGGGGAGGACACCCCTGGCTGAGCGGCGTGCCTTCGGCCGAGGGCGCCCGGTGTCGGCGTTCACCCTCGGCACCATGCGGGCCGTGGAGAGCCCCCGACAGATGGCGGCGGTGCTGGCGGCAGCTCTCAGCGCGGGCATCAACCACCTGGAAACCGCTCCCGCCTACGGACCTGCAGAGGCCTACCTGGGCCAGGCCCTGGACGCGCTCGCCGCCCGTGATCCCGCCGCCCGCGCCGGGCTGGTGCTCACCAGCAAGCTGCTGCCGGGCACGGATCTGGCTGCAGCGCAGCAGCAACTGCGCGACTGCCTCGCGCGCCTGGGCAGCCCGCAACTCGACAACCTGGCCGTGCATGGCCTCAACCGTCCGGAGCATCTGGAGTGGGCCCTGCGGGGGCCCGGCTCGGAGCTGCTGGCCTGGGCCCTGGGGGAGGGTCTGGCAGTCCAGGTGGGCTTCTCCAGCCACGGCAGCAACGGACTGATCGAGGGCGCCCTGGCCTCGGAGCGCTTCGGCTTCTGCAGCCTGCATGTGCACCTGTTCGACCAGACGCGCCTGGCCCTGGCCCGCACGGCCCTGGCCGAGGGCATCGGCGTGCTGGCCATTTCCCCCGCCGATAAGGGGGGGCGCCTCTACGACCCACCGCCCGAGCTCAGCGCCGCCTGCTCCCCGTTTCACCCCCTCGAGCTGGCTTACCGCTTCCTGCTGGAGGAGGGGATCTCCACCCTGAGCCTGGGGGCGGCCCAACCCTCGGATCTGATCTGGGCCAAGCGCTGGCAGGCGGGAGAACTGCAGGGCTCGGCGCCCGCGCTGGCTGCCGCCCTGCAACGGCTGCAGCAGCAGGCCGCCGAACAGCTCGGCACCGATCGTTGCGGCCAGTGCCGCGCCTGCTTGCCCTGCCCCAACGCCGTGCCCATCCCTGAACTGCTGCGGCTGCGCAACCTGGCCGTGGGCCATGGCATGGAGCCCTTCGCCCAGGAGCGCTACAACCTGATCGGGCGAGCCGGCCACTGGTGGGAAGAGCACAACGCCGCGGCCTGCAATCGCTGCGGCGACTGCCTGCCCCGCTGCCCCCACCACCTGCCGATTCCCGATCTGCTGGCGGACACCCACCAGCGCCTGGCGGCAGCGCCCCGGCGGCGACTCTGGGGCTAGGGGCTCTCGGGGGCCGCCCGGTCCCACAGCTCCTGGCGGCGCTGCCGCTCCATGGCCGTGAGGGGCTCCAGGTTGGTGCAGCGGGCCAGCACCGCTGGCGGCGGCAGCAGCAGGGCTCGCAGCTGCGCGGGCCAGCGCTTCAAGGCAGGCGCCAGCTGCTCCCTGGGAAGCGGTGGCACCCAGCCCCCCGCCAGCAACCGGTCGAGCAGGGGCAAGGTAAGGCCATCGCGCAGCCATTCGAGCGGCAAGGGCTTGGCGGCCGCCGCAGGGCGCAGCAGCAGATTCCACCACAGGGGGGAGCCGGAGGCTGGCAGCAGGGCCTGCAGCCGTGGATCACTGGTCAGCAGGGGCACGGCCCGGTGGCTGGGCACCACCGCCCCATCGGCGTCACCGGCCAGCAGCAGGTTGAGGCCATCGCGGTCATCAAAGGCCAGGGCCTGCTGGCGCAGCTGCCGCAGCGGCTCAGCCTGGGGCGGGAGGCGTGCCGCCAGCTCCATCACCACCCTGGGGCTAGAGGGCAACACAAGCTTGCGGCGCAGGCTCGGATCCAGCAGAAGATCCCAGCCCTCTGCCTCACGCCGCACCAGATCTGAACGGTTGCGCAGCAGCAGCACCCAGGTGCCAAAGGCCCAGGGGAAGGCCAGGGCCGGGGAGCCCTCGGGCTGGAACAGGCGACTCACCGGCGCGGCCATCGGCGCGAGTTGGGCCAGCAGTTGCGGGGCCGCCAAGGGCTGCAGAACCGCGGGATCCAGCTGAGTGGCCCAGCCATCGCTGAGCTGGAGCAGGGCCGCGGCGGGCGGAGCCGGTGCCTGCATCGCCGCCTCCAGCAGCGCCGCAGGCGAATCGAGGGGCTGCAGACGCCAGGGCTTGGGGAGGGCCTTCACCCAGGCCGGCGGCAACTCGCCGCGGGGGGAGAGCAGCAGAGGGTCGTCGCTGCTGCCGCGGCAACCCGCCAGCAAGCCACTGCCCGCCACAGCGCCCCCCAGGGCAGCGAACCGCAGCAGTTGGCGACGGGGAAGCAAGGGGGATTGCACCATGGCGCCGACCCTAGGGCTGGTGCAGCTGACGGCAGGCCCGGTCGCAGGCCGCGGCCAGGGCCTCAGGGGCGCGGCCGCTGAGTTCCCACAACAGGGCCAACCCCCCGGCTCCCACCCCCTCCTTCACATACCCCTGCTCGTAGGCCAGCAACTCCTGGGAACGGCACTGGTGGAAGCGCAGGCCCGTGGCAAAGGCCAGGGGCCGCTCCCCCCATCGCTCCCCCAGGCGCTGCAACAGCACCCCCAGATCACTGCTGGCCTCATCCGCCACCCAGGCCGTGGTGCCGATGGCCACGTGGGCCCCCAGGGCCTGCCGCTGCTGGGGCGTAGCCAGGGCCAGGGCCAGGGCCAGCACCGCTGCCATCTGACTGCCGCCAGCCAGCAGCACCGGCAGCTGGGCCTGGGCGGCTTCGAGCACCAGGGCCGCCGCCAGGGCCTGCATCGGATCGCCCACCGCTGCCAGCACCCGCGGCACCGCTGGCGGCGGTGGGGCCAGCCCCGTGAGCCCAGCCGCCGCCAAGCCCCTGGCCACCAAGGCACTCTTGAGGTCGTGGGCGGGCGTGAGCAGGCTGCCGCTCACCAAGCCGCCCGCCTCCACCCCCAGGGCCGTGAACACCGCCTGGGCCGTGGTGGTGCCCCCCGGCACGCATTCGGCCAGCACCAAGGGCTGGCGCTGCCGGGCCAGCCCCCGCCCCCAGCGCTGGCCCAGGGCCAGCAGCTGTTGCACCCGTTCCTCCGGCATGGCCCGCCCGCTGCTGAGGCAGCGGGCAGGGCCGTGGCCCAGCTGCACATGGGCCACAGCAGGGGCCACCGCAGCCCCCAGATCCACCACCAGGGGCTCGAGCCCCAGTTGGGCCGCCACCACCTGGGCGATCAGGGCCGGACTCACCCCCGCCGGCAAGGGCGGCAGGGCGTGGGGACGCCGGGCGCCGGGGCCCATTAGCAGCAGCTCCGCATCGGCGGCGGCGGTGCAGCGGCGGGCCTCCGGGGTGGCCCCCGCCGCTGAGATGCCCGGCACAGCCGCGGTGTCGGTGCCGGCCAGCAGCAGCAGCACGCGGGTGTTGGCCGCGGCGGAAGCCATCCGTGCGCACCAGGCTGCGGCCAGCTGGGGATCACCGCTCAGCTGCCGCATCGGCCTCAGAGGGGATCCATCGCCACCAGGGGCCGCAACAGCGGCGGCGGCTCACTGATGGGGGTCTGCAGCCGCGGGAAGATCCAGTAGGCCACCGCGTGCAGGGCCAACACGTAGATCAGGTTCTGGACCAGCACCAAACCCAGGGCCATCAGTTGCACCTGGAGCAGATCGGGCCCACCGCCCAGCTGCAGCAGGCCACTGAGTTTCTCCAGCAACTGCGCGGCAGCGGCGGTGATCAACACCCAGAGGTTCTCTCCCAACAACACCGACAGCACCGCCACCCGCACCAGGAAGCCAGCGGCGCCAATCAATAGCCCCACCCCCCAACTGATCCACCAGCTCAGCCGCCGCGTCCAGCACCACCCCAACCAGAGGGCAAGCAAGCCATAGGGGAACAGCACCAACGGCCCGCGAATGGGCCCCATCAGCGCCACCAGCAACAGGGCCGCCACCGCCACCCCCTCCACGCCGCAGCGCCAGTTCTGACGCAGCTGCAACAGGGCCAGCGGTAGGGGCAGGGCCAGACGGAACAGGGCGCCGCCCACCGGCAGGTAATACAGCCCCACCCAGAGCAGGGCCGTGGCGGCAGCCAGGTACGCCGTTTCCGTGAGCTGGCGGGCCTGGCGGCGGGTCAGGCTGGCGTGAAGAGGAGCATCGAGCTGGCGGGGCTGCCTCATCGCGGAGCCGGGGCCGGGGTACGCAGCGGGGTGGCGCTGGGCTCAGGGCCGGGGGGAATGCGTTCGATCGTTTCCACTTCGAAGGCCACGCCAGCGGCCCGGAGGGCTTCGGTCACCACTTCCGCAGGGGCGGAGGGATCGGCGGCCGGCAACTTGATGGTGACGCGGTAGGGCGACGGAATGCTGGGTTGGGTTTTTGGCTTCGCAGCCGGGGGCGTGGACGCTGGCACGGTGGGCTTGGCCTGGACGGCCGGCTTCGCCGTGGGCACCGACTTGGCAGGCACGGCGGGCGGTGCGGCGGCTGGCGCCTTCGGGGCCGGCTGGGGTGCCGAGAAACTGCGGGAGAGCTGATCGCCAAAGGGCGTGCCGCTGCATCCGGCCAGCGCTAGGGGGCCGACCAGCAGAGCCAGGGCGGTGCGCAGGCCCCTACCCATCAGCTATCAGCCGCCTTGATCACCCGCACGGCACTGGCCCGCAGCCGACCGGTCTTGGTGGTGGCGGGTGCCTTCTTGGCTGCCGGTTTCTTGGCGGCAGCTGTCTTGGTCCCACTGGCCGCTGCAGTCTTGCGGCCCTTGCCCTTGCCCGTGGCGGCCTTCGCCGCCAGCAGCTCCACCGCCTGCTCGAGGGTGAGGGTGTCGGCGGTGGTGCCCTCCGGCAGGGAGGCATTCACCTTGCCCTGCTTCACGTAGAGGCCGTAGGGGCCGTCAAACAGCTGAATCGCCTCATCGGCGCCTTCGGGGGTGCCGAGATCCTTAAGGGCCGTGCGGCCACCGCGCCCCTTCTTGGGCATGGCCAGCAGTTCCATGGCCCGGGGGAGCTCCACCAGCAGCACGTCGTCCTCGGCCTTGAGGGAGCGGTAGTCCTTCTCGCCCTTGCCCTTGTGATGCACCACGTAGGGCCCAAAGCGGCCCAGCCCGGCCTCGATTCGGCCGCCATCGGGGTGATCACCCAGCTGCCGCGGCAAGCGCAGCAGCCCCAGGGCATCCTCCAGGCTGAGCTCTTCGGGCTTGGCGCCCTTGGGCAGGGAGGCCCGCTTGGGCTTCGGGTTCTCATCGCTCACCTGGCCCCGCTGCACGTAGGGGCCGTACTGGCCGAACAGCAGGTACACCTGATCGCCGGTTTCGGGATCCTCCCCCAGCGACTCAGGCCCATCCGCCTTTTGCCGAAGGATCAGCTCCGCCTTATCGGCATCGAGATCCGCCGGGGTGATCTCGTTGGGCAGGGTGGCCTTGAGCAACTCCTCAGTGCCGTCATCGGCCAGCCGCTTGGTTTCCAGGTAGGCACCGAAGCGCCCGATGCGCACCACACAGGGCAAGCCCTCCAGTTCGATGGTGCGGGAGGCCGTGGGGTCGATGTCACCCTCCCGTTGCTGCACCTGGGTTTCCAGGCCCTCCTCGCCCTTGTAGAAACTCTCCAGATAGGGCAGCCACTGCACCTGGCCGTGGGAGATCTCATCGAGGGTGTTCTCCATCCGAGCGGTGAAACTCGTGTCCACCAGATCGGGGAAGTGCTCCTCCAGCAGCGCCGTCACGGCAAAGGCCGTGAAGCTGGGGGTGAGGGCGTTGTTCTGGAGGGTGGCGTAGCCGCGGTCCACGATCGTGCCGATGATCGAGGCATAGGTGGAGGGCCGGCCGATGCCCTCCTTCTCCAGCATCTTCACCAGGGCCGCTTCGCTGTAGCGGGCGGGCGGCTGGGTTTGGTGGCCGAGGGCCTCCACCGCCTTGCAGGCCGGGCTGTCGCCCACCTTGAGGGCCGGCAGCAGCACCTCCTGACCCTCGAGGGCGGCATCCGGATCATCGGAGCCCTCCACGTAAGCGCGGAAGAAACCGGCGAAGTCGATGCGCTTGCCCGAGGCGCGGAAGCTGGCCTCGGCGCTCTTCAGCTCCACCGAGAGCATGGTGAGCCGGGCATCCGCCATCTGGCTGGCCACGGTGCGCTTCCAGATCAGCTCGTAGAGGGCCAGATCCTTCTCTTTGAGGCCCGTCTCGTTGGGGGTGCGGAAGCTCTCGCCAGCGGGGCGGATGGCCTCGTGGGCCTCCTGGGCGTTGCGGGCCTTGGTGGAAAACTGGCGCGGCGAGGGGCTCAGGTAGTCCTTGCCGTACTTCTCGGCCACACAGCTGCGGGCAGCATTGATGGCCTGATCGCTGAGGTGCACCGAGTCGGTGCGCATGTAGGTGATGAAGCCGCGCTCGTAGAGCCCCTGGGCCGTGCGCATGGTTTCCCGGGCCGAGAGCCGCAGCTTGCGGTTGGCCTCCTGCTGCAGGGTGCTGGTGGTGAACGGCGGCACCGGCTTGCGCACGGTGGGCTTCTCCTCCACCTCCGCCACGGTCCAGGGGGCGGATTGCACCTGGGCCTGCAGGGCTTTGGCCTCGGCCTCACTGAGCAGCTTCACCTTGCTGCCGGCCTTGAGGCCGCCAGTGCTCTCATCGAAATCGGAGCCGCCAGCGATGCGCTCGCCCTTGAGGTGGGTGAGCTTGGCGTCGAAGGCGCTGCCCCCCTGTTGCAGCTGGGCCTTGAGATCCCAGTAACTGCCGCTTCTGAAGGCCCGCCGGGCCCGCTCCCGCTGCACCAGCAGACGCACCGCCACCGACTGCACGCGGCCGGCGGAGAGGCCCCAGGCCACCTTTTTCCACAGTAGCGGCGAGAGGGTGTAGCCCACCAGACGATCCAGGATCCGCCGGGTTTCTTGGGCGTGCACCAGCTCCATGTCGAGCTCGCGGGTCTGCTCGAGGGCTCGGCCGATGGCCTCCTTGGTGATCTCGTGGAACACCATGCGCTTCACCGGCACCTTCGGGTTCAGCAGCTGCAGCAGATGCCAGCTGATGCTCTCCCCTTCCCGGTCTTCGTCCGTGGCCAGCAGCAGCTGGTCGGCGCCCTTGAGGGCGTCCTTGAGTTCCTTCACCACCTTCTTCTTGTCCTTCGGCACCACGTAGAGGGGCTCGAAGTTGTTGGCGGTGTTGACGCCGAGGTTGGCCCACTTCTCACCCTTGTGGGCCGCGGGGATCTCACTGGCGTTGTTGGGCAGGTCGCGCACGTGCCCCATGGAGGCTTCCACCTTGAAGTCCTTGGGAAGGAACCCGCGGATGGTGCGGGCCTTCGTGGGGCTCTCGACGATGACCAGCGTGTGCGCCACAGGCAGGCGTAAAACCGCTTCCCTCTTTATCGCACCGGCGACCCAGCCTGGCGACCCACCTGGGGCGGAAGGCGACCAAAC
>JBIIQU010000038.1:0-7198 GCA_044341905.1 Vulcanococcus sp.
CAGCCGCCAGCGGGCACCAGGAGGCCTCCACCCACACCACCAGGCCCCGGGTGAGGTCGAGGCCATCCCCGGGCTCGCAGCGGGCCACCGCCAGGGCACGGCCGCTGTCCAGCGGCGCCGCGGCCACCACCGGCACCAACACCGTGCTGGTCTGGCTGGTCTGGCTGGCCTGGCTGGCCTGGGGATCGAGCCAGAGGGGCTGCTCAGCCTCAAAGGCCTCCCCCCGCAACTGGGCCACCGCCGCCCTGGCCGCCGCCGCCACCCACACGGGCAGGGTGTAGCCCTGGTCAGCCATGGCTGTCGCCTCGAAGCACCGTCACAGCTGGGGCCAGAACACCGTTTTTTATGTTGGTTGATTGCGCCGCAGCGGCGACCGCCCGCCCCCTACCCATGCAGGACAAGCTCACCCTGATGATCCCCGGCCCCACCCCGGTGCCGGAAAGCGTCCTGCTGGCGATGAGCCGCCACCCGATTGGCCACCGCAGCGCCGACTTCCAGAAGATTGTCAAGCGCACCACCGAGCAGCTGCAGTGGCTGCATCAGACCAGCAACGACGTGCTGGTGATCACCGGCAGCGGCACCGCCGCCATGGAAGCCGGAATCATCAACGTGCTCAGCAAGGGCGACACGGTGCTCTGCGGCGACAACGGCAAGTTCGGCGAGCGCTGGGTGAAGGTGGCCCAGGCCTATGGCCTGAACGTGCAGGTGATCAAGGCCGAGTGGGGTCAGCCCCTCGATCCCGAGGCCTTCCGCGCCGCCCTCGAGGCCGACACGGCCAAGGCGATCAAGGCCGTGATCCTCACCCACTCGGAAACCTCCACCGGGGTGATCAACGACCTGCAGGCGATCGCCAGCCACGTGAAGGCCCACGGCACCGCGCTCACGATTGCCGACTGCGTCACCAGCCTCGGCGCCTGCAACGTGCCCATGGACGCCTGGGGCATCGATGTGATCGGCTCTGGCTCCCAGAAGGGCTACATGATGCCGCCGGGCCTGGCCTTCGTGGCCATGAGCGACCGAGCCTGGGCCGCCGCTGAGCGCTCGGACCTGCCGAAGTTCTATCTGGATCTGGCGAAATACCGCAAATCGGCCAAGGCCGACAGCAATCCCTTCACCCCGGCCATCAATCTCTACTTCGCCCTCGAGGCGGCCCTGGAGGTGATGCAGGCCGAAGGCCTCGAGGCGATCTTCGCGCGCCATGCCCGCCACCGCGCCGCGGCCCAAGCCGGCATGAAGGCCATGGGCCTGCCGCTCTACGCCGCCGAGGGCCATGGCAGCCCCGCCATCACCGCCGTGGCTCCGGACGGCATCGATGCCGAGGCCCTGCGCAAGGCGGTGAAAGAGCGCTTCGACATCCTGCTGGCCGGCGGCCAGGACCACCTCAAGGGCAAGGTGTTCCGCATCGGACATCTGGGCTTCGTGTGCGATCGCGACGTGCTCACCGCCGTGGCCGCCATCGAGGCCACCCTGCAGGAGCTGGGCCTACACAAGGGCACCATGGGAGCCGGCGTAGCCGCCTGCGCTGCCGCGCTGACGGCCTGAGTCGAGCGGCCCAGGGCGTCCTCCCCGCCGAGGGGTCGACGCCCTTCCCGAACGACCTCGAGCCTCGGGGCCGGCCCGACCCCCGCACTCTTGCTAGAGTGGTTTGATGCGGGTGTAATTCAGCGGTAGAATGTCAGCTTCCCAAGCTGAACGTCGCCGGTTCGAGCCCGGTCACCCGCTTGGCCGCACTGAACATCAATCCATGCCCCTGTGGAACATGGATTGATGTGTTGAGAACTCAGCCCCTTGGCTTGATCAGCTGCAGGACTTGGGGGCCGACGCTGCCAGCCCTGCGCTCGCAATCGAGGGCCAGCAGGATGCGGCGAGCCGATTCCGCCACATCTCCAGAGGCCGCCGCTGCCTCAGCCACAGCTTCGTGGGCGGCCGCTTGCCGGATGAGATCGGCCCGACGATCACCGGCAACCGCAGTGTTGATCGATTGCATCAGCTGGAACGTAGCGTCCGAAAAGTGAGCAAGGGGCTGTGCAGCACCTGGCTGCCAAACCATGAGTGGCGAGAACCGAACAGGGCACTACAGCCAAAGTCGAGAAATCGCGACTTCTTGACACTAACTTAAGACCTGGTCTTCAGGATGCGAAGGCCAGGCCAGCAACGCTGTGGCGAAATCGACACTTAGGTTCCAGGTTCTTCCCGGTTGCCACCAAGGTCGGCAATCTGATCCCTCAACTGATCCGCCCGCTGCTGATCACCGCGGGTGATGGCAACGGCGAGGGCGAATTCAAGCTTTTCGAGCTGGTGCCCACCCTCGGCATAGCCCCGCTGCTGACAGGCCGGGGTCAGTGGAGCTGTGGAGCGGTTAGCAGGGCGATGGCTGTTGAGGTTGGCCATGGTTCGCTTTCTTCCCATTCTGTCACCGTTGGCCAGCCCTCAGGCGGCCATGGGCAACTCGGCATCAGCATCTCCAGACTCGGCCAGCAGGGAACGGCAGTCCGCCAGCAGAGCTTCCACGGTCTCGAGGCTGCGGAGCTCGTCGGCATCGGGCTCGAGCGGCGTGGTCATCCCATCCAGCTGCAGCTCCAGGGCCGCCAAGCGCTGCTCCAGCTTCACCAGGCGGTGGGAGAGAGCTGTCACGGTCTGAGCGAGATCTTCCGTGGTGCGCGTAATCCGAA
Organism: Vulcanococcus sp.; assembly: GCA_044341905.1. Lineage (GTDB taxonomy): Bacteria > Cyanobacteriota > Cyanobacteriia > PCC-6307 > Cyanobiaceae > Vulcanococcus. The sequence goes on from JBIIQU010000038.1 coordinate 2,673, forward strand.
AGGACACCGATTGGCTGTTCATCCGCCCAGAGCAACTGGGCCGATGACACCACACAACGGGGCCTGACTCAAGCCATCCACTCCCAGACTGAGCCACGTCTGCCGAGCGGAACCCCCATGCCACCCCTCCTCACCCTGCTGGTGTACGTGCTGGCCGGCCTGGGCGGAGGTCTGCTGGCCCTGCGCACGGGCATCCCAGCCGCACCGCTGGCCGGCGCCCTGCTGGGGGCCGCGCTCGTGAGCATGAGTGGCCGACTGGAGGTGGCCCAGTGGCCCAGCGGCAGCCGCACCATGCTGGAGATCGCCATCGGCACGGTCATCGGCACAAGCCTCACCAGCAGCGCCCTAGCCGAGCTGCGCGAGCTCTGGCGCCCGGCGGTGTTGATCACGGTGACGCTGGTCATGACCGGCCTCGTGGTGGGGCTGTGGTGCAGCCGACTGCTTGGTGTGGATCCCGTGGTGGCCCTGCTGGGAGCGGCACCGGGCGGCATCAGCGGCATGAGCCTGGTGGGCGCCGAGTTCGGCGTGGGGGCTGCCGTGGCCGCACTCCACGCCGTGCGCTTGATCACCGTGTTGCTGGTGCTGCCGCTGATGGTGCGCCTGGTGCTGGGGAATGGCGGCGGCCCACCCCCTGGATAGGAGGCACGGGCATCGATACGGTGGGCCCGCAGGATTGGTGTCCATGGCCCGCATCGCAAGCTTCCGCTCCCTGGCCAAACGCCTGGCCAGCAGCCTTCCCCTTTGCCTAGTGGGCCTGCTCGGGGTGCTTCCAGCGGCAGCGCAGGCCGCCGATGGCACCAACAGCCCCGGCGGAAAAGGCGCCCAGGTGTATTGCTACATGCGCAGTGCGGGCAACAACCATGAGGTGAGCTGGAATGCCGCCTATGCCCTGATCAAGCGCCAAAGCGCGAGCCTGTTCAAGACGTCGCCCGAACACGCCGCCGTGATGATCACCGAGGCGGTGGTGCAGAACCCAGGCAGCTTCCCGGACTGCGGCAAATACCTCGGCAGCCTGTTTGAGAAATCTGCAGCCCCTGAGGCAGCTCCCAACTCCGCCAGCACCGGTTCAGCTGCGGGTGGAGCCAACCCAGCAGCTCCGGTGACCCGCCCAGACCGCTACGCCTACTAGATCCTGTGTTCCGATCGCCATCGCTGAGCCCCTGGGCCATCCTGGCCTTAGTGGCGCCGATGCTTCTGGCGGGTTGCTACGACCCAGCCCCCGACCCACGCAGCAGCGGACCTGGGGTGGACGACTGCCTGCGCAACGTGCAGATGGACAAGCTGACCGAGGCCATCGGCCGCTGTGATGCCGTGGTGAGCGCCCATCCCAACGCGCCCCAACCCCGCAATGAACGCGCGCTATTGCACAGCCTCGCCGGGCAGACAGAGGCCTCCTGCAATGACAGTCGGGCGGCCGCTGCTCTACTGCAAGGCCAGCAGAAGCACGTCAGCAAAGACGCGCTGCTCGTGGAGGAGATCCGCCTGCGCCTGCGCAGCTGCCAACCCCTCACCACTCCACCAGCAGCTGGCGCACCATCTGGGCAAAAGTCTGGCGCCGCAAGGCCGTAGTGGCCCGCTGCAGCAGCAGATCGATGCGCTTGGCCTTGCTGGCGATCAGGCCATCCACCAGCTGATCGGCCACCCCCAGCTGCAACCAGTGGCACTGCAGGCTGCCCTGCATGCCGATGCGATGGCAGCGATCCTCGGCCTGCTCGGCATCCCCCGGGGTCCAGGGCCGCTCCAGCAGCACCACATGGCGAGCACGGTGCAGGGTGTAGCCCAGGCCACCCACCCCGAAGGTGCTCACCAGCAGGGTGTCCCTGCCGGCCTGAAAGCGGTCCACCTGCCGCTGGCGATCGGCGGGCTTGAGCCGGCCGGTGAGCAGGCCACCCCCTAGGCGAGCCTGCAGCAACTCGGCGGCGGCCACGTAGGCCGTGAACACCAGCACGGAATCGCCCCCGCGCAGCAGCCCCTCTACCAGCTCTGCCGCAGCCGGCAACTTGTATTCCGCACCGATCTGGCGCAGGGCCGTGAACACCGCCAGGGCTTCGGCATCGCGGCGCACCAGGCCAGCCGCCGCCCGGCGGCGGTAGTCCTCCACCTTGAGCTGCAGGCGATGCTGAAAGCCCTGGCCCTCAGCCGGGTTGAGCTCCACCGGCACCAGGCGGCGCTGCTTGGGGGGCAGATCCAGGCAGTCCGCCTTGCGGCGATGCAAGAGCAGCGGCCGGGTGAGCCGATGCAACTCCTCGAGCTGGCTGGCCCCCAGGGCATGCCAGTGACGCACGCCGCCACTCTCACTCCAGTGCCCCTGGCAGTAGCGCTCCTCGAAGGCCCGCTGGTCGGCGGCGAGGGGATGGCCGATGGCCGCCAGCAACGGAAACAACTGCACCGGCCGGCCGTTCTTCATGGGGGTGCCGGTGAGCAGCCAGGCCGCCCGCAGGCGGGGATGGCGGGCGAGCTTCAGAAAGGCGCGGGTACGCGCTGCCGAGAGGTTCTGGGCGTAGTGGGCCTCATCGGCAATCAGCACCGTGCCGGCGGGTGGCAGCTGGCGGGGCAGGCGCGCCCAGCTGAGTAGCTCCAGCTGCAGCTCGAGGGCCGCCGCCTCCTGGCGCCAATGGCCATGCAGCCCCGCCGGGGCAATCACCGCAATGCGGCAATCGGCGCTGCGCACCAGGGCGCGGGCCGCCGCCAGGGCCGTGAGGGTTTTGCCGAGTCCCATGGCATCCGCCAGCAGGGCACCCCGGCGGGCCAGCAACCAACGGGCCGCCACCCGTTGATGGGTGAACAGGCAACGGCCATCCGGCAGCGGTTGCTCCAGGGCGGCAGCGCGCACCAGGACGCGGTGGGGCGGCAGCGGCGGCAGGGGCTGCTCCAGCCAATCGAACCATTGCTGCAGCTCCGGCTCAACCGCGAAGCGTGCGGCGAACTGCTGCCGCAACGGCACCGCCGCTTCCAGGGGAAACTCCCAGCAGCGCGACCGCGAGCGCCAGACCCCCCTGGGGCGCACCGCCCGCAACTGAGCCTGGGTGACGGCATCAAAGGGAATCACCACCTCAATGGTGCCGGCTGGGCCCAGACGCATCTGACAGCCAGCCAAAGCAGCCCAGCCCGCCGGAGGTACAGCACTAAGCTAACGGGCCAGCACCGATTCCAAATCTAGGCCGGCCCCAGCGACGCGCAAGGGCTCACAACAAACTGCCAAAACTGCATCCCTCGACACATTGACAACCCAGCCACTGCAGGCAGACTCTTCGCAACCGAGCGAATCGGATGCACGCCAAGGACGCTGTTTTCCTTGAAGATCTGTGCCCCAAACTTCGTGTTCGACGCTGGAGACAATCTCTCCACACTTTTACCAACAAGAGCTGCATTTATTGCGGCAAACCATCAGAATCCATTGATCACGTTCTGCCCCAGAGCCGTGGCGGCCTGAGCGTGACCGAAAACTGCGTGCCGGCCTGCCTGGCCTGCAATGGCCACAAGAGCGACACCGACGCCTTCGAGTGGTATCGCCGCCAGCGCTTCTACGACCCCCGCCGGGCCATGGCGATCCGGGCCTGGATGGATGGCGATCTGCGGCTGGCCGTGCGCCTGCTGCAATGGGCCACGCCAGGGGCCAGCCCCGCCACGATGCTGCAGGCCGCCTGAGCGGCTCACCACACCCGACAGGCCGCAGCCCCGTTATGGCGCTGGCAAATATCCGCCTGGGCGATGGGCTGCTCCGGAGCCAACAGGGCCGCGGCCAGCACCAGGCCAGGCACCACGGCCAAGGCCAGCGGCGCCCGGCGGACCCTGGCGGGCACGCGCACCAAGGGCGCCGAGGACGCAAAGGGAGTAGAGAGGCAAGACGCGGTCATCAGCCGGGATCGCGGGAAGTAATACAGGTGTACTCATGGCATCCGGGGCTGTCAACCCTCGTGCGCGTGTTCTGGTGTTGGGCGGTGGCTACACGGGCCAGCGCTTCGCGGCAGCCATGGCGCAACGGGGAGCTGCGGTGTGGCTGACCCACCGGGGCGACACCCCGCCCAGCACGGGGCCCGCCGCCCCACTGACCTGGTTGCGCTTCGACCCCGACCATGGCCACGAGCTGGCCCTGCCGGAGGGACTCACCCATGTGTTGAGCACGATTCCGCCCGACAGGGCGGGGCGCGACACGGCCCTTGAGCTGCTGCCGGAGCTGCGTCAGCAGCCCCTGGAGTGGTTGGGCTACCTGTCCACCACGGGGGTGTATGGCGACACCCAGGGGGCCTGGGTGGATGAAACCAGCCCCACCAACCCCGGCCTGCCGCGCAGCCAGGCACGCTTGCGCTGCGAACAGGCCTGGCTGAACAGCGGCCTGCCGGTGCAGAGCTTCCGGCTACCGGCGATCTATGGCCCCGGGCGCTGCCCGTTTCAGCAGCTGGAGGCCGGCACGGCACGGCTGATGCACAAACCCGGCCAGGTGTTCTGCCGCATCCACGTGGACGACATCGTGGGCGCCCTGCTGCACTGCCTGAACCAGCCGGCGGCGCAGCGGCCCGCCCTGG
>JBIIQU010000039.1:0-7152 GCA_044341905.1 Vulcanococcus sp.
CAGCGAGAGGTGGAAGGTGTCGCCGCTGAGGCCGCACACCTCGGGATCGCTGCGCACCACCACATCCAGGGAGGCCCCCAGCCGGGTCACGCGACGTCGCAGTTCAGACCAGGTCATCGGCGCAAGCACCAGGACTCCAGTGTGGTGAGCATGGCAGCGGCGTCAACCGGGTTTTGCCGGAGTGGCCACAGGCGCAGGCGCAGCGGGCGGCGCCTTGGGCAACGGCACCATCCAGGCTGCCACCCCAGCGAGCAGGAGCGCCGCCACGCCCACCAGAGGTGCCGCCAGCCGGCGGCGCAGGGGTTCCCGGTTGAGCAGCTCGCGCCGGCGCAAGGGCTGGGGCTGGGGTAGATCGAAGGGCACCAGCACCCGGGCATCGTTGCGCAGCAAGTCGAGGCAGCGCACCAGATCCGCCAGCTCGGCATCATCCAGCTGAAGGCTGAGCGGCTCGGTGTTGGGCTGGCTGCTGCGCAGCATCAATTGATGGCCCTCGCCGTGGGGAGCTATGAGCACGGGGGAGGCCTCATCCCCGAATGGGCGGGTCACCCCGCTCAGCAGATGCCGGGCGTAGGGCATCACCACCTGCATCAGGGCCTGCAGGTGCTCGCGCTTGCCCTCCAGTTCGGTGTGGCCCGCCAGGGCCAGGCTGAAGCCGGTGAGGATGCCGAGGCTCTGGTCTCCCTGGCCGGCAGACACGTCGGGCAAGCCCTCCAGCTCCAGGCGGCAGCTGGTTTGTTCGTAGCGGGTGGTGAGTTTCATGGCAGGGGCTACGGAGAATTCAGGCTGCCGCGTCTTGAAGGCTGGCCTTGAGGCGCTCGAAGCCGCCAGGGCCAGCACTGAAGGCCAGGGCCTGCACCAGTTGGCGGCTGAGGGCGCGGCCTTCCACGGGATCCAGCAGGCGCTGGACGCCGCCGCGCCGCAGGTTGAAGCGCTCCTTGATCAGGTCCGCCAGGCGGCTGCGGAACAAGCCCCAGCGCTGCTCAGTCACCTCCGGGGGCTCAGCACTGGAGAGGAGGCTGCGCAGCATGGGGTAGAGGCGATCGGCCAGGGCGTTGAGGATCCGGATCAGGGCGTCGGTTTCCTGCTCCACCAGGGCCCCCCGGCGGGTGGTGCGGCGCAAGGGGTTGTAGCAGCGCCGCTTCCACAGCTCCACGCGATTGGGGAACAGGCTCGTGTAGCCCATCTCTTCGCTCAGCCACACCATCGCCTCTCCCCCGTTGAGATCAAGGGCTTCGGTGCAGAGCAGCATTAAGTCGAGACGTTCAAGGCCTCGCCGGGAAAGCGGGGAGGAGCGCTGCTCTGGGGCTTGGGTCATGGCTGCGATACTGCCAGCTGTGGCGCCTCTTCGTCGACCATGGCCGCGATCGATCTGCGCGGGATGGTGCGGGACATCCCCGACTTCCCCAAACCCGGCATCCTGTTTCGTGACATCACGCCGCTGATGCGCCATGCCGCTGCCTGGCAGGAAGTGATGCGGCAACTGGGTGACGTGTGTGATCGGCTGCAGCCCGATCTGATCGTGGGGATTGAGTCGCGGGGCTTCATCGTGGGCACGGCCCTGGCCACCGCCCAGCGGATCGGCTTCAGCCCTGTGCGCAAGCCCGGCAAGCTGCCTGGCAACGTGATCGGCGTGGATTACAGCCTGGAGTACGGCTCGGATCGCCTCGAAATCATTCCCGATGGCTTTGAACACAAGCCGAGGGTGCTGGTCGTGGACGACCTGCTGGCCACCGGCGGCACCGCCGGCGCTTGCGCCGAGCTGGTGACGCGTGTGGGCGGCGAGCTCTGCGGTTTTGCCTTTGTGGTGGAGCTGGCCGACCTGGGCGGCCAGGCCAAGCTCCCGGCCGATGTGCCGGTGGACTCGCTGATCGTCTACTGAGCCCGCCTCACAGATCGGTGCTGGCCAGCCACACCAGCACCTGATCCAGCTGCTCCAGGCTGATCAACCCGAAGCGCCACAGCACCACGGGCAAGGGGGCCTGCTCCAGTTGGGCCTGCTTGAGGCCCAGGCCGAGGGCGCTGTCACTCATGCCCAGCTCCTGGCGCAAGTAGCGAAGCAGCGCTGGGCTGGGGGGTGGCTGCGGTGAGGTGCTGATCACCATGGGGACATGCTGCCCGGGGCAGCTCAGGCCCGCAAGGAGCCACCGGGGCCATCGGTCATGGCCGCCAAGCTCAGGCGCCGCAACCAGGGCAGCCGGCCCAACAGGGTCAGCGCCAAGCGCCGCGCCGGCAGCAGCAACGGATTGCGGTTCGAGAACAGGCGCACCAACGCGTCAGTGGCCAGCAGGATCAGCAGCAGGTCGGGCCAGCGGCGCCAGGCATAGGCCGCCGGCAGCCGGGATGGCCGGAGGCGCCCTGCCGCAGCCCGGCCAGCCAGGGTGTGCAACACCGCCACATCGCGCCAGCAGAGATTCAGCCCCTGCCCGCCCACCGGATGGCAGCGGTGGGCTGCCTCGCCCACCAGCACCAGAGAGCCGCGCCGCAAAGGCCAGGCCAGTTCCAGGCCCACCGGGTAGGCGCGGGGCTGATCCAGCAACACCTCGGGCTGGAGCGCGGCGGGCAGGGCCGCACTGAGGGCCTCGAGGAACGCCACCGGCTCCAGGGCTTCCAGGCGCTTCAGCTTGTCCGCAGGAGCACTCCACACCAGCTGAAAGGCATCCCCCCCCAGGGGCAGCACCGCAAACGGACCCTCCGGACGGAACAACTCCCAGGCCTGATCCACCGCCGACCCGCGCAACCGCACCTGCACCGTGAGGCAGCCCTGGCGGTAGGGCCGTGCCAACCAGTGCAGCCCGGCGCTGCGGCGGGTGGGCGAACCACTGCCATCGGCCGCCACCACCAGGTCCACGGGTGCGGCTTCCGGCAGCGGAACGCCCAGGGCCAGGGCGATGGCGGGCTCCACCGCCGCCCGATCCAGCAGCAGGGCCATCAGCGGGGGGTGCTGCAGGATCCAGCCCACCGCCTGGGCTGAGGGGTGATCGCCGCGGGGGGCCAGATCCTCGAGGGTGAAGGGCACCTGCAGGTGCGTGGCCTGATCGCACAGCTCCAGGCGCCGGAACGGGGCCAGATGGGGCAGCAGGGGCTGCCACAGATCGAGGCGCTCCAGCAACACCCGGCTGGAATGGGTGAGGGCATAGGCCCGGCTGCGCTGGCGCAGGACCTCTGGCGTGAGCGGATCCAGCAGCTGCACCCGCCAACCGGTCTGGGCCAGGGCCAGGGCCGTCAACACGCCCGTGGGGCCAGCCCCATGCACCCGTGCCCGCAAGCTCTGCTGGTTCATGGCCAATGCCAACGCGGTGCAGTCCATAAAAAACCGCAGCACGGAATTGTGCTGCGGCCGTGGGTGATCCTGTGGGGATCAGGAGGGGTTGAAGAGTCAGCCGATGCCGAGCAGGCCACGGGTGAAGGACTCACCGCCGAGGGCGAGTTCGGTGGCGATCAAGGCAATGAAACCGAGCATGGCCATGCGGCCGTTCAGCTTTTCGGCGCGCTCGTGAAAGCCCCAGCCGCTTTCCACATCCACCACCTGCATGCGGGGCTCGGTGGCAAAGGCATTGAGACGGCCGCCATCTTCTTCGGTGACGGTGGCGCCGCGGATCACGGCAGGGGAGGACGGGTTGGCTTGGACCATGGGAGGGCTACTGAGGAATACCTGAATTGTAACGCAATATTGCGCGGTGTAACGCAGCATGACTGCGGCAGTCCGGCACCCGTCAGCGCAGGCGCTTCAGGCAGAGCTCCTCAAAGGCAGGTCGCAGCAGAAACGGATACTCCCCCACCCACAGCTTCAGCTGGGGCAGCCAGGCATCACTCAGGGCTCCGATGCGCGAAAAGTCCTTGCGCTCGCTCAACACCAGGCAGCGCACCACCATGCCGCGGCGGATCGTCTTGTGCTTTTTGTCGTAGGGAAACCGGATGCTGCCCAGGTAGCCCTCCTCGTCTTCCAGCTCCAGGCACAACCAGGTGCGGCGGTTCTCCACCAGCTCCAGGTGGCCCTGCTTATCGGTGGTTTCCTGACGCCCCTCCACCAGCTCCCGGGTGTAGAAGTCGGCCACCTCACCTTCAAAGATGGCGGCCGCGGGATAGCGCCGCAGGGTGGCGTTCCTACGACCCGCCTCGACGATCGGACCCCACAGCACGTAGAGCAGAAACACAAAGCCCGCCACCAAAGCGATCGGTGCCGCCTGGCTGGACATGGCCACCCCCTGACTGATCAACAGGGTGATCACCCCACCGATCACAGAGATAAAGATGCGCTGCAGCAGCTTCTGGGGGCTGCCGCTGCAGGCGTTGAACTGGGGTCCGGTGGCCACCGCCGGGATCAGACGCAGCAGCTCGCCTGGCTTGAGGGGAATCAGCATGGCGCCATGCCGGGCAACCACGGGACAATACGAACCATGGCCGTGAACGGCAGCTGGGGCCGGCTCAGAGCAACCGCTCCAGGCCGTACACCAGCCCGCCCAGCTGGCGCACCTTGCGCACCGTGAGCAACACGCCCGGCATGTAGGCGGAGCGGTCGATGGTGTCGTGGCGCAGGGTGTAGGTCTCACCCGCGGCACCGAACATCACCTCCTGGTGGGCCACCAGGCCCGGCAGGCGGATCGAATGGAGCCGCAGGCCGCTCTCTCGCTGCCCACCACGGCAGCCGGCCAGGGTTTCGTGCTCCTCCACCTGCAGAGGGTTGAAGCTCTTGCCCAGCTCCTCCATCAGTTCGGCAGTCTTGATGCAGGTGCCGCTGGGGGCATCGGCCTTGCGGTTGTGGTGCAGTTCCGTGAGTTCGGCGAAGTCGTAGAAGCGGGCAGCGGCGGCGGCGGCCTGCTGCAAGAGCACCATGCCCACCGAGAAATTGGGGATCACGGCCCCGCCCACGGAGGCCTTCTCCGCAAAGCTGGCCAACTCCTGCAACTGCTGGGGACTCAACCCCGTGGTGCCGATCACCGGGTGCACCCCATAGGCGATGGCGGCACGGGTGTGCTCATACACAACAGATGGGTGGGTGAAATCCACCAGCACCGCCCCGGCTCCGGGCCCGTCGTTGCGAACGGCCTGACTGGCCTGACACAGACACCCCTCGAAATCGCTGGTGATCGCCACCTCCAGCTCACCGAGGCCAAGCTCCAGGCCCAGATCCGCACCCTCTTTGCCCGGCGTGGTGTCGATGGCGCCAACCAGACGGCAGTCGCCAGAGGCGGCCACGGCCTTCACCACCTCGGCGCCCATCCGACCCAGGGCACCAGCCACCACCACAGCAATGGGGGCTGAGCGGGGAGCTGAAGCGGTGGTCATGGGGCGTCACGCAGAGGAGCTGAGCCTATGGGCCGGCGCAGGCGATCCCTTGTAAATCCTTGCCGTTTCCCCTCGCACAGGCGCCCGGGGCTTCGTAGGCTCCTTCACATTGCTCAATCAGCGCGCATGTTCACGCAGGTCCGCTCTTCCTCCCGCCGCGTCAGCCCCGCGGAGGTGAACGGACGGGCCGTGATGAAGGCCGTGTATGTGGTGCTGGAGCCCCAGTACCAGAACGCCCTCACCCAGGCCGCCACCTCCCTCAACGACCAGAACGGCCCCCTGGCGGTTGATCTCAGCGGCTATCTGATCGAGGAGCTGCGGGATCCCCAGAACTACGCCGACTTCTGCGCCGATGTGGCCGAAGCCGATGTGTTCATCGCCTCGCTGATCTTCATCGAGGACCTGGCCCAGAAGGTGGTGGACGCCGTGGCGCCCCACCGCGACCGGCTCAAGGCCGCCGTGGTGTTCCCCTCCATGCCGGAGGTGATGCGCCTCAACAAGCTCGGCACCTTCTCCATGGCCCAGCTGGGCCAGAGCAAGAGCGCCATCGCCGGCTTCATGAAGAAGCGGAAGGAGGCCGGCGGTGCCGGGTTCCAGGACGCCATGCTCAAGCTGCTCAACACCCTGCCCACGGTGTTGAAGTATCTGCCGGTGGAGAAGGCCCAGGACGCCCGCTCCTTCATGGTGTCGTTCCAGTACTGGCTGGGAGGCACCCCGGACAACCTGCGGAACTTCCTGCTGATGCTGGCGGACAAGTACGTGTTCCCCAGGGGAGACAGCGACCGCCCCGAGCTCCAGGTGGCCGACCCTGAGGTGTTCCCCGATCTGGGCATCTGGCACCCCCTGGCGCCAGGGATGTTCGAGGACCTCAAGGAATACCTCAACTGGACCGCCAGCCGCAGCGACCTCTCCGATGCCGCCCGCCAAGGACCAGTAATCGGCCTGGTGCTGCAGCGCAGCCACATCGTGACCGGCGATGAAGCCCACTACGTTGCGGTGATTCAGGAACTCGAATACCGCGGCGCCACCGTGATTCCGGTGTTCTGCGGCGGGCTCGACTTCACCAAGCCGGTGAATGCCTTTTTCTACGACCCGATCAATCCCGATGTCCCGCTGGTGGATGGGGTGGTGTCGCTCACCGGCTTCGCCCTGGTGGGCGGCCCGGCCCGCCAGGACCACCCCAAGGCCATTGAGGTGCTGAAAAAGCTCAACCGGCCCTACATGGTGGCCCTGCCCCTGGTGTTCCAGACCACCCAGGAGTGGGAAGAAAGCGATCTGGGTCTGCACCCCGTGCAGGTGGCGCTGCAAATCGCCATCCCGGAACTGGATGGCGCCATCGAGCCGATCGTGCTGAGCGGCCGCGACGATGCCACCGGCAAGGCCCACACCTTGCAGGACCGGGTGGATGCGATCGCCGAACGGGCCATCCGCTGGGCATCCCTGCGGGTAAAGCCCCGGGCCGACAAGAAGCTGGCGATCACGGTGTTCAGCTTCCCGCCCGATAAGGGCAACGTGGGCACCGCCGCCTACCTCGATGTGTTCGGCTCGATCTACCGGGTGCTCGAGGAGATGAAGGCCAAGGGCTATGACGTGCGCGATCTGCCCCGCGATTCCAAGGCCCTGATGGAGGCGGTGATCAACGACCCAGAAGCCCTCCAGGGTGCCCCGGAGCTGTCGATCGCCCACCGCATGAGCGTGGAGGAATACGAGCGCCTCACCCCCTATTCCGAACGCCTCGAGGAGAACTGGGGCAAGCCCCCCGGCAACCTCAACAGCGACGGCACCAACCTGCTGATCTACGGCCGCCACTTCGGCAACGTGTTCGTTGGCGTGCAGCCCACCTTCGGCTACGAGGGTGACCCGATG
>JBIIQU010000040.1:0-7121 GCA_044341905.1 Vulcanococcus sp.
CACACCCTGGGCCTTCAACTCCACCAAACGCCCCAGCGATTCCCCGCAACTCTTGGGTGTCGGGAAGATCTTGCCGGGATTGGCCAGCCCCTCGGGATCGAAGGCGCGCCGCACCAACTGCATGCTGGCAAGGTCGTCGGGGCTGAACATCCAATCCATGTAGCAGCGCTTGTCGCTGCCTACTCCGTGTTCGCCGCTGATGCTGCCACCGGCTTCGAGGCAGAGGCGCAAGATGTCGCCGCCGAGGGCCTTCACCCGATCGTTCACCCCGGGATCTCCGGCGCGGTAGAGGATCAACGGGTGCAGGTTGCCATCACCGGCGTGGAACACGTTGGCCACCGGCAGGCCGTGCTCACCACTGAGCTGCTCAATGGCCGCCAGCACCCCCGGCAGGGCGGTGCGGGGCACAACGCCATCCTGCAGGTAGTAGCTGGGGTATTGGCGGCCGAGCGCCGTGATGGCGGATTTGCGGCCTTTCCACAGGCGGGTGCGGGCCTCCTCGGTCCAGGCCTGGCGCACGCCACCGGCGCCCGCCTCCAGGCAGAGGCGGCTGGCCAGCTCCACCGAATCCTTCACCTCCAGGGCGTGGCCATCCAGCTCGATCAGCAGCACCGCGGCGGCATCGCGGGGGTACTCGTCCACCCCGAAGTAGTCGTCCACCGCCTGGATGCAGAGGCTGTCCATCATTTCCATCCCGGCGGGCAGCACCCCGGCGCCGGTGACCCGCCGCACCGCCTCACCGGCCGCCTCCATGGAGGCGAAATCCGCCAGAAGCACCGCCACGGTTTCAGGGGCGCGCAGCAGCCGCAGGGTGATGGCCGTGGCAATGCCAAGGGTGCCCTCGCTGCCGATGAACACCCCGCGCAGATCGAGCCCGGGCATCTCCGGCAGCGGGCCGCCCAGGGTGGTGATCGTGCCATCGGGCAGCACCACCTCCATCTCCATCACGTGGTTGCTGGTGACGCCGTATTTGAGGCAATGCACGCCACCGGAGTTCTCGGCCACGTTGCCGCCGATGCTGCAGGCCACCTGGCTGGAGGGATCGGGGGCGTAATAGAAGCCATCGCCGGCCACGGCGCGGGTCACCCAGCTGTTGATCACGCCGGGCTGCACGGTGACCCGCTGGTTCTCCAGATCCAGGTTCAGCACCCGGCGCATGCGGCTGGTGGCGATCACCACGGCGTCCTGCTCGGCCAGGGCACCGCCAGAAAGACCGGTGCCGCTACCCCGGGCAATGAAGGGAACGTTCAGTTCGGCGCAGCAGCGCACCACCGCCGCCACCTGCTCGGTGGTTTCCGGCAGCACCACCAAACGGGGTTGATGGCGCGTCAGGGTGAGGCCATCACAGTCGTAGGCCAGCAACTCCTGACGGGCCGCCACCACACCGCGGGGGGGCAATAGGCGGCGCAGCTGGCGCTCAATCAAGCCCCAATCGGGGGTCACGGCCACTCTTCAGGCGGTGCCAAGACCTTAACGAGCTTCAGGCCACTGGACCGCGGGGGCCTCAATTGCGTAAGGATGGGCCACGCTTGTGCCCCTGCGGGGCTTCAGGCACCCTTCACCGTCTGCGGATCCCGCCTTGACCTCGGCCCCTGTTTCGGCTCCTGTGCACAACACCACCCGGTCCCAGGAACTCTTCAGTGCCGCCCAGACCCTGATGCCTGGTGGCGTCAGCTCGCCGGTGCGGGCCTTCCGCTCGGTCGGCGGGCAGCCGATCGTGTTCGACCGGGTGAAGGGTGCCTACGCCTGGGACGTGGACGGCAACCGCTACATCGATTACATCGGCAGCTGGGGCCCCGCCATCTGCGGCCACGCCCACCCCGAGGTGATCGCCGCCCTGCATGAGGCCCTCGACAAGGGCACCAGCTTCGGCGCCCCCTGCGCCCTGGAAAACACCCTCGCCGAGATGGTGATCGAGGCCGTGCCCTCGGTAGAGATGGTGCGCTTCGTGAACAGCGGCACCGAGGCCTGCATGTCGGTGTTGCGGCTGATGCGCGCCTTCACGGGCCGCGAGAAGATCATCAAGTTCGAGGGCTGCTACCACGGCCACGCCGACATGTTCCTGGTGAAGGCCGGCTCGGGCGTGGCCACCCTCGGCCTACCGGATTCCCCCGGCGTTCCCCGCACCACCGCCGCCAGCACCCTCACCGCCCCCTACAACGACCTGGAGGCCGTGAAGAAGCTGTTCGCGGAGAACCCCGGTGAGATCGCCGGCGTGATCCTCGAGCCCGTGGTTGGCAACGCCGGCTTCATCACCCCGGAGCCGGGCTTCCTGGAGGGCATCCGCGAACTCACCAAGGAGAACGACGCCCTGCTGGTGTTCGACGAGGTGATGACCGGCTTCCGCATCAGCTACGGCGGTGCCCAGGCCAAGTTCGGCATCACCCCCGACCTCACCACCATGGGCAAGGTGATCGGTGGCGGCCTGCCCGTGGGCGCCTACGGCGGCCGGGCCGACATCATGGCCATGGTGGCCCCCGCCGGCCCCATGTACCAGGCGGGCACCCTGAGCGGTAACCCCCTGGCCATGACCGCCGGCATCAAGACGCTTCAGCTGCTCAAGCAGCCCGGCACCTACGAGCGCCTGGAGGCCGTGACTAAGCGCCTGATCGACGGAATCCTGGAGGGCGCCCGCAGCGCCGGCCTGCCGATCACCGGTGGTTCGATCAGCGCCATGTTCGGCTTCTTCCTCTGCGAAGGCCCGGTGCGCAACTTCGAGGAGGCCAAGGCGGCCGACACCGTGCGCTTTGGCAAGCTGCACCGGGCCATGCTGGAGCGCGGCGTGTACCTGGCCCCCAGCGCCTTCGAGGCCGGCTTCACCTCCCTGGCCCACTCCGACGAGGACATCGAGGCCACCATCGCCGCCTTCCGGGAGTGCTTCGCCCTGGTGGCCTGAGATGCAGAGCCGCCAGCGCGGGGCCCTGCGCCTGGCCGCCCTCCTAGCGGCCGGCATCGGGGCCCTCGCCTGGCTGGGCCGCAGCGCGGATCCGGCCGCCAAACCGCTCCCGGCCGGACCGCTCACCCTCGGGGCCGCTATTGCCTTCACCGGCAACGCCAACCTCTACGGCCAGGACCAGCGCATGGGCCTGGCCCTGGCGGAGCGCTGGGCCCAGCAGACAGGAGCTCCTGCGCGGCCCGTGCGTCTGCAACTGGAGGACGGCGCCTCCGATGAGCCGAGCGCCATCGCCGCCTTCAACCTGCTGATCCGCCAGGGGGTGATTGCCCTGATCGGCCCCACCCTCTCCCAGCAGGCCTTCGCCGCAGATCCGATCGCCCAACGCCAGGGGGTGCCGGTGGTAGCCCCCTCCAACACCGCCCAGGGGATCCCCGAGATCGGCCACTTCATCAGCCGCGTGTCGGCCCAGAGCTCGGTGATCGCGCCGCTATCCCTGGATGAGGCCCTGCGCCGCGACCCGGCCATCAAGCGCGTGGCCGTGTTCTACGCCCAGGACGACGCCTACAGCACCGCCGAGGTGGCCATCTTCCAGAAGGCCCTCGCCGCCCGCAGACTCACCCCGATCACGGTGCAGCGCACCCAACTGGCCGACAACGACTTTCAAACGCCGATCACCTCCGCCCTGCAGCTCAAGCCCCAGCTGGTGGTGCTGTCGGTGCAGGCGGTGGCCGGCGGCAACCTGATCCGCCAGCTGCGGGAGCTGGGCTACCGCGGCCAGATCGTGGTGGGCAACGGCCTCAACACGCCGAACATCTACCCGATCTGCCAGCGCTGGTGCGACGGCATCCTGATCGCCCAGGCCTACAGCCCCGAACTCAACACCCCCATCAACCGCCGCTTCCAGCAGTTATTCGGGCAGGCCCACGGCGATCGGCCACCGCCGCAGATCACCGCCCAGGCCTTCGCCGCCTACCAGGTGCTGTTTGAAGCGATCCAGCGGCTGCAGCGCAAGGGCGGCCTCACGGGTGTGACCCTCGGCCAGGCCCGCGCCAACCTGATGAGCGAGCTGCTCAGCGGAACCTACGACACCCCCCTGGGTCCGATTGGGTTCAGCCCCGAGGGTGAGGTGCGGCAGGATCGCTTCTATGTGGCCGAGGTGCGGATGGCGCCCGGCGGCCGCGATGGCCGCTTCGCCCTGGTGCGCGAGCTCCAACTGCAGCAGAGCCAGCCGTGATTGAAACCCTGCTGCAACTCCTGCTCAACGGCGCCGCCAGTGGCGGCGTGTATGCCCTGGTGGCCCTGGGCTACACGCTGGTGTTCTCCGTGCTCGGGGTGATCAACTTCGCCCAAGGCGCGCTCTTTTCCGTGGGGGGCTACCTCACGTTTTTGTTGATGGGCGGCAAGATCGGCGTCAACGGTGCCCTGCCGGGCTGGGGGCTGCCGGGCGGGCTGCCCTTCTGGTTGGCACTGCTGCTGGCGGCGGCCGCCTCCGGCCTGGTGGGGTTGCTGGTGGAGCGGGTGGCCTTCGCGCCGCTGCGGCGCCGCAACGCCGAGCCGCTGCTTGCCCTGATCACCAGCCTCGGCGCCGGCGTGGTGCTGGTGAACCTGCTGCAACTGCTGATGGGGGCCGAGGGCTACGCCTTCCCCCATGGCGCCGACGCCCTGGGCGGCCTGCCCAATGCCCTGGTGATCGCCGGCGCCCGCATCCGCACGATCCAGCTGGTGCTGCTGCTGATCTCCGCCGCCGCCGTGATCGCCCTCAGCCTCTGGCTGGAGCGCAGCAAGGGGGGCCGGGCCCTGCGGGCCGTGGCGGAAGACGCCACCACCGCCCAACTGCTCGGCATCAACAGCGAGGCCATGGTGAAGCTGGCGTTCTTTCTGAGCGGTGCCCTGGCGGGACTGGGGGGCGGCCTGATCGGCGTGAGCGTGAGCCTGCCGGGCCCCTACTTCGGCATCGGCTACGGCCTCAAGGGGCTGGCGGTGTTGGTGCTGGGCGGACTGGGCAGCGTGCCCGGAGCGATCGCCGGCGGGCTGCTGATGGGCCTGGCGGAGGCCCTGGTGCCCAGCGCGGCCTCCGGTTGGCGTGATGCCCTGGCCTTCGCGATTCTGTTCGTGGTGCTGCTGCTGCGCCCCAGGGGTCTGCTGGGCCGGCGCACGGTGGAAAAGGTATGAGGAGGGCCGCCCCATGATCGACAACGGCCTGCTGGTGCAGATGCTGCTGGGCGCCCTGCTCGGCCTCTCGGTGTATCTGCCGCTGGCGGCCGGGCAGCTGTCGCTCGCCACACCGGCCTTCTATGCCGTGGGCGGCACCCTGGCCGCCCTGCTCTCCACCCGTTGGAGCGCTAGCGCTCTCGGGGCCACGGCCGATGGCGGGTTTCCGGTGGCCTCGCTGCTGCTGGAGATGGCACTGGGAGGGGGGCTAGCCGGGCTGCTGGCCCTGGTGGTGGGGCGCCTGGTGCTGCGGCTGCAGGGGATCTACCTGGCCATCGCCACCATCGCCCTGGTGGAGATCGTGCGGGTGGCCATCCTGAATTTGCCCTTC
The DNA here is from genome assembly GCA_044341905.1 of Vulcanococcus sp. Lineage (GTDB taxonomy): Bacteria > Cyanobacteriota > Cyanobacteriia > PCC-6307 > Cyanobiaceae > Vulcanococcus. The sequence continues at coordinate 5,439 of JBIIQU010000040.1, forward strand.
ACCGGCGGAGCGGTGGGGATCTTCGCGATCCCCCAACCCTTCACCACCGCCGCCGGCTACCTGCTACCGGCCCTGTCCCTGCTGGCCCTGGCGGGCTGGCTCTGCCAGCGGCTGGAGGTGATGCCCCTGGGCCGCGCCATGGCTGCCATCCGCGACGACGAACTGGCCGCCCGCTGCATGGGCATCGACACCACCCGCGTGAAGCTGAGCGCCTTCGTGCTCAGCGCCGTGCTGGCCGGCAGCACCGGCGCCCTGGCCGCCCACTTCCTCAACACCTGGAATGCCCGCCAGGGCTCCTTCGACGCCAGCATCACCACCCTGGCCTTCGTGGTGTTGGGGGGCTCGCGCACCTGGCTGGGCCCGGTGGTGGGGGGCCTGCTGCTCACGGCCCTGCCGGAGCTGCTGCGGCCGGTGGGTGATGTGCGCCTGGTGCTGTTCGGCCTGGTGATCCTGCTGGGGCCGGTACTGGCGCCCCAGGGGCTGATCACCCCGGCCCTGCTGGAGCGGCTGGGGGGCTGGAACCTGCGCAGCAGCGCCAGCCGAAAAGCCGAGGAGGCCCAGCCATGAGCCAGCCCCTGCTGGAGGTGCGGGATCTCAGCCGCCGCTTTGGCGGGCTGCTGGCCGTGGATCAGGTGAGCTTTGCCGTGCAGCCGGGCGAGATCTTCGGCCTGATCGGCCCCAACGGCGCCGGCAAAACCACCCTGTTCAACCTGATCTCCGGCGTCACGCCGCCGAGCAGCGGCGCCGTGCTCTGGCGCGGCGCGCCGATAACCGGCCAGCCGCCGCATCGGCTCAACCGTCTGGGCCTGGCCCGCACCTTCCAGAACCTGCGCCTGTTCGAAGGCCTCACGGTGCTGGAGAACCTACTGGTGGCCCTGCAGCGCCGCCCCCGCAGCAGCGTTGCCGGCGGACTGCTCAACAGCGCCAGGCACCAGCGCGCCGAGCGCCAGCGGCTGGAGGCGGCCTGGCAACTGCTGGAGGAGCTGGGGCTCAGCGCCTTGGCCGAGCGGCAGGCGGGCACCCTGGCCTACGGCGATCGGCGCCGGCTGGAGATGGCCCGGGCCCTGGCCACCGGCCCATCGCTGCTGCTGCTGGATGAGCCCGCCGCGGGCCTCAACCCGGCCGAGAAAGACCAGCTCTGCCAGCTAATTGGCACGCTGCGCCAGCGCCACCAGCTCACGGTGATGATCATCGAGCACCATGTGCCGCTGCTGATGCGCCTGTGCGACCGCCTGGCCGTGCTGGATTTCGGCGTCCGCATCGCCCTGGGCAATCCCGAGGAGGTGCGCCGCAACCCCCAAGTGATCGAGGCCTACCTGGGTAGCGGCAGTGGCAGTAGCACCGGAGGCAGCGCCTGATGAACAACCCCCTGCTGGAGCTCCGGGGGCTGAGCGTGCGCTACGGCAGCGTGCAAGCGCTGGGTGGCATCGATCTGGCGGTGCACTCCGGCGAACTGGTCACGCTGCTCGGCTCCAACGGCGCCGGCAAAAGCACCACCCTGCGGGCCATCTCGGCCCTGGTGCCTGCAGCCCAGGGGCAAATCCTCTGGCGCGGCGGCAGCCTGGCGGGGGTGCCCGCCCATCGCCTGCTGAAGCTGGGCATCGGCCACTGCCCCGAGGGCCGGCGGGTGCTCAGCCGCCAGAGCGTGGTGGACAACCTGATGCTGGGTGCCTACCTGCGCCG
>JBIIQU010000042.1:0-7087 GCA_044341905.1 Vulcanococcus sp.
GCCAAAGCTGGCTCGTAGCGATCATCGCGATACACCATCACGATCTGGCGCCCATGAATCCCACCCTGGGCATTCACCTGATCGAACACCTGATGGGCCCCTTCACGAAACTCGCGGCCCAATTCGCCCGACGGGCCACTGAAGGCTGCTGACTGACCCACCAGGATCGAACGGGGACCCACGCCAACTTCGGCCCTGGCCACGCCTGAATTCAGCAGAACCCCAACCAGAACCCCGCTGAGCAGCCAAGCTTTCCGGCAGCTCACAACAGGCCAGCCAGGACACGGCTTGGAGCCCGCCAGAGGCCAGAAGGAGCCATGACGTGGCAGGGAACGATTCAGAGGTCCTGGGCTTGCACAACCCACACGCGTTACTAGATCGACCCTACGCGAATCCCGATCAGCCATCAGCCCATCGGTCCGCAGGGATCTGGTTCTGAGCGACAGCGATGCCGGATCCGTGAACCTCAACGTGGGCTCCTCCATGACCAACACCGCGAGATGCCTGCTCTCCAACTGGATCGATCTGCTGGTGGCCCTCTCCTGGCTGAGCTGCCTCAGGCTTCCGCCACGGCCAACCCGGTTTCAACCCGCCTGACCCAGCTCAGACAAACGCAAGGAGCGGGGCTGAAACAACTCCTGGATCTCCCGACTCTTTGGGGAGCACAGCATCGGGGTGTAGGAGCGCACGGCTGCAGTTTCAATCGCCTCAGCCGTGAGCCCAGCAAAGTTGATGCCGGCCTGCTCAAAGGCGCTTTGCAAACGGGGCTCCAGCTGCTGAAGGGTGATGGCTGAGCCCACCGTGTCGCAGAGCAGCTGGGCGTAGAGATTGGCAGCGCAGCCGCTGTTGCCATAGCGGCTCACGCAGGCACCGGGCACCGCAGGCAGCAGCGGTTGGGCCTGGGATGGCAGGGCCAGCAGCAGCTGGAGCAAGGCCAGGGGTGGTCTACCGAGCCGCCACCATTTCATTGGAACGTCTCCGGCTTACAGGCAAGCCACTGCTTGAGGCTGGCTTCCCTCAGGGCCGGCCGCCCAGACGCCTCCAGCAAGGCAGGATCGATCGCCCTCAGGCGATCCGCGCTGGCGCGCAGGGCCGCCTCGGCGCTGGTGAGCTGGGCTTGATGGCGGCGCTTCCAGGCTGCTGTGCGCCCCTGCTCCCTGGCCCGCCAGGCCTCCAGCTCTTGGTCGTAGAGCTCCTGCTCGATCTCCTGGTCGTAGATGGTCAGCCGGCTTTGTTCCTGGGGGTCCAGGGGTTTCGGACCCTGACTGGCCACATACACCTCGGCCTCAAGGGCCTGCAACTGATCGTGGTTCTGGCGGAAGCTGGCCACCAGGCCTGGCAGAGCTGCCTTGTGTTTGCGGCAGAGGCCCAGGCGACGCTGCTGCTGGTCACGCTGCTGCTGGAGGCTCCGCTCCTGCTCCCGGGCCAGCCGTGTGTCGACACCGAACAGGCACTGGCCGTAGGCCCAAACGTTCGTTCTGGCGCCATTGCGGGACTCCCGCGCACAGCGCTCCCGGCCCTGCTCACTCACGGGATGCCAGCTGCCACACCCCGTGAGCAGAGACACCAGCAGAACCGTGGCCGCGAGCCGGCGATGGCGACGCAAAGGGGGGCTCCATATGCTGTTGGCATGTTGGCAGTAGAGCCGCTGACCTCGGCCGGATCTCTGCCACCACGGGCCCACCGGACGGTTTCCCAGATCACCGGGGTCGGTGGTCCAGCCAGCACCGATCCCAGCCGATCCCCGCAGACTGGATCCGGACGAGTGGGATATCCATGCGCGAAGCCATCTTTGATGTGGTGGAGGAACGGCCAGGAGCCATCCGTGCCACCTCCAGCGACAAGACCCAAACACTCACAGCACCCTCGATCGAAGAACTCCGCCACGACGTGCGCGAACTGCTGATGGCCACCTATGGCGATGCCCACGTGAGTGTGCGCGTGCGCCTGCGCCGGCCCCACCGCTGATCCCCATCCGGCGGCCACAGCTTCCATGCGGAAACGGGGCTAGAACAACCGTGCGAATGCAAGTTCCCATGGCCAGTTACACCATCAGCCTGGACAGCGGCGAGAGCTTCAACTGCAGCGATGACCAGTACATCCTGGATGCCGCCGAGGCCGCTGGCGTCGACCTGCCGTACTCCTGCCGGGCCGGAGCCTGCAGCACCTGCTGCGGAAAAATTCTTGCTGGCAGCGTGGACCAGGCGGACCAGAGCTTCCTGGACGATTCCCAAATGGAAGCCGGTTTTGCCCTGCTATGCGTCAGCTATCCCCTCAGCGACTGCACGATTCGTAAGGACGCCAGCGGCGAGCTGGGCTGAACCCGGGCAGGCCAGGGGTCAGATGAAATACATCGCCTGGGCCTCGAGGTGCTGATCACGCTGCTCCAGCAGATCCTGCAGTGTGATCGCCGCCAGCCGCTCCTCCCTCTGGCGATCCAGGGCAGCTGATAGCCCATCGAGGGCCTGAAATTCCGGGGAGTTACGGCTGGATCCATCCCGGGTGCTCACCTCACCCTCCAAACAAGCCACCACCTCAGCCACCGTGAGCTGAGAGGGAGAACGGGCGAGCTGGTAGCCCCCCCGTGGGCCTCGGATACTGCGCAGGATGCCAGCCCGGCGCAGGCTGGTCATCATCTGCTCGAGATAGCGCTCGGGGATGGCCTGGCGGCCTGCGATCTCAGCCACCTGGAGCACCCCTCCGGAGAGGTACTCACCCGCAAGCTCCATCAGAGCCACAAGGCCGTAATCGGTCTTGGCGCTGAATCCCAAGGTTGCTCCAGTGGTGATGCCTGGGTGCATTGTCGCAAAACCAGGGCGTGGTCGGGCGGATGGCCCGCAACGCCAACACCAACGCCGCGGCGGGCCGTAACCGCCAGATCTGCGCATACTGAGCCCACGCACAATCGCCGGGGTCCTGCATGGTCCGCTCGTTCCTTGCCCTGCTGGCCCTGGCCCCGCTGGGGGTCGCGCTGGTGGCGGCCGAACCGGGAAAGGCGATCGGCAAGAGCAGCTGCCAGGCGCCCATGCAGGGTCGTTATGCCGTGATGGGCATGGGCAGCAGCCTTCCACTGAAGGGCACCACAACCCCTGAAGCCCGCCTGTTGGAGGAGCGTTGGCTACCGGGTGGTGCCGTGCGGGGGGAGATCATCGAGCGGTTGGGTCAGAGCCGCCGCAGTGGCAGCTACACCGGCCGGATCACGGTGGTGGGCACCTGTCTGGTGCGGGTGGAGCGGCAACTGCCCTGGGGAGTCCAGGTGTCTGAAGCCGTGCTGGACAGTAAGGGCCGGCCCCTGTACAGCCTGGATCGCTCGAAGGGCACGGTGATCACCGGCCGCTGGCTGCCCATGGCCCCCGGGGCCTGCAAAGCCAGCGACCTCAACGGCGTGGTGCTCAGCAGCCAGGTGGGCAGCAACTGGCAACAGAACAGCTGGACGCCCAACGCGGTGGTGCAACGGGAGGAATGGGCTGGCGGCAACGTGAAGGGCATCGCCCTGGCCAGCTACAACGGCGCCGGTGAAACCGTGGGCTACACCGGCAAGCTCCAGCTCGACAGCGGCAGCTGCTGGGGCACCCTGGTGGAACGCGATGCAAAGGGCGTCCCCTTCAACTACCGGGCCCTTGTGGTGAATGGCCGCAACGGCGCCCGCGGCTACCTCTACCTGCAAACCGACCCCACCAACCTCACCGTGGGCTGGCTGGTGCGGGAGTGATGCAACGGCCTGAGCTGGGCGTCCTCGCAGGCCAGGCTTAACGCCCCAGAACGGTGCGGGCGAAGCTCAGCTCCACGCCGATGCCGGCCTCCTCCACATGGCGGGCCACCACCAGGCGGTGGCACCCCTGTTCCAGCACAAAGCCATCAGAGCCTTCATCAAAGAAGGCCAAGCGCCGCAGCGGCACCGCCAGGGCAACGGGCCGCCTCTGGCCAGGCTCCAGGCTCACCCGGCAGAACCCCACCAGCTGCCGGGCCGGACGCTCCACTTCCACGCCCGGTGGCTCGACATACAGCTGCACCACGTCCTCGGCGGCCATGGGGCCAAGGTTCGCCAGCCACAGCGCCACCTGGAGCACCGCGCCATCCGGGCTGCGCTCCACGCTCAGGTCCGAGGCCTCAAATCGGGTGTAGGAGAGGCCATAGCCGAAGGGAAAGGCTGCCGGGTGCTGCTCCCGCGCCAGCCGGCGGTAGCCATGCCAGAGGTCGTAGCTGATCTGGCGGGCCCGGGGATCGAACGGTGGCAGATGCCCATGGGCGGTGGGCAGCGCAAAGGGCATCCGCCCGGAGGGCGACACCCGGCCGAACAGCACATCCGCCAGGGCTTCGCCCCCCTGCATTCCCGGGTACCAGCACAACAGCAGGCCCGGCACCCGTTGCCGCCAGGCCTCGCACAGGATCGCCCCACCCCCCATCAACACCACCACCGTGCGGGGGTTGGCCGCCGCAACCGCCCGGATCAGGGCCTCCTGCTGCGGCTCGAGGTTGAGCTGGGTGCGATCGCCGGAGGAGAAGTGCTCGCCCGGCCGCAGCGACCCCAGGCTCGCCATGGCGGCCATCAACCCCGCCAGCGGCGTCCACCAGGGCTGCAGCCGCTCGCGGCCGAACCGGCGCAGCAGTGGATCGGGGGGCGGCATCTGGCGCAGGCTCGGGGCGATGTCGCCGGTGTGGATGTGCTCCCCCTCATGGCGCCAGTCGAGGCCCACCACCACTAGGGCGGCATCCGCTGCTGCCGCCAGTGCCGCCGCCGCCGCCGCGTTGCGGCCATCGCTGTAGTGGATCGCCAGCTCCGGCGCCGCCGCCCGCAACCCCTGCAAAGGGGTCACCACCGATCCAGGGGCAGGGCGCGTATCCGAGGAACCTCGATCCCCCAAGTTCGGCACCGCCGCCAGCGCCCCAATCACCGCCAGGGAACCCAGGCCCCGCAACGGCAACACCGCCCCCTCGTTGCGGAGCAACACCATGGCCTTGGTGGCGGCTTCCCGCGCCAAGGCCCGGTGCCGCGAACAGCCGCGCAGGGCGGCGGGATAGATGCCCTGCGGCAGCGATAGCTGGGCCCGCACCAGCCGCAGCACGGCATCGTCCACCCGGGCCAGGGGCACCTCGCCACGGGCTAGGGCCTGGGGCAGGCAGGCCTCAAAAATCATGCGGAAGGGCATCTCCAGGTCCTGCCCGGCCAGCAGGGCCTTGGTGCCATCGCGCAGGCCGAAGATGAAATCGGTGAGCACAAAGCCGCGAAAGCCCCAACGGGCCTTGAGGATCTGGCCCAGCAGCTGGGGATGCTGGCCGCACCACTGGCCATTCACGCTGTTGTAGGCGCTCATCACCGCCAGGGCGCCAGCCTCCACGCAGTCTCGGAATTGGGGCAGGTAGAGCTCGTGCAACACCCGTGCTGTGGCCTGCACATCCACCTGGAAGCGGGCACTGTCGATCGAGTTGAGGGCGAAGTGCTTGACGCAGGCAATGGCGTGGCGCTGCACCCCCCGCGTCATGGCCGCCCCCATAGCGCCCACGTGCACGGGATCTTCCCCGTAGGTTTCCTGGGCCCGTCCCCAGCCGGGATGGCGCAGCAGGTTCACGCACACCCCGCCAAACAGGTTGGCCCCGAAGGAGCGGGCCTCCTGGGCCATCGCCTCGCCGATGCGCTCCTCCAGATCGGGATCCCAGCTGGCCCCCCGGGCCATCGGCGGCGGGAAGGTGGTGGCTCCCCCTTCAAGAATCACGCCACGGGGTCCATCCACGAAGTGGAGCCCCCCCAGCCCGAGGCGCGGCAGTTGGGCCGCGGGCCAGGGATGCTGGTGCAGGCCATCCCGCAGCATCGTGTCCGCCAGGCCAGGCCAGAAGGCCGTGTCGCCGTCGAGCATGGCCAACTTCTCGCCCAGGCTCATCTGGGCCAGGAGCGCGCGGGCCCTCAGCTCCAGCGTCTGCGGCTCGGGAGCCGTGGCGGGATCGGGGCTGGGCACAACGGCAACGTAAGAAACGCGCCAGGGCCGTACTGGTCAGCGCCGCCGATCCGCCGCAGCGCGAGGGCAACCCCGCTGCAGGGGCGGTTTTCCCCTGCCTGGGGATGCCCCCAGGCCCTGGCCATGGGCCCTTCAATGCAAAGAGAGCGCGCAGCGGAGGCCCACGGAGCATCCACCAGCCAGCCAGGGCCATGGCACCACGCCGCTGGTGCTGGTCCATGGGCTATGGGACACCCCCCAGCTGTTTGAACGGCTGGAGCAGCATCTGGGCGGCCGGCGGGAGAAGCTGCTGATTCCCCATCTGCCCCAACGGCTGGGCCTGGCCCCGGTGCGGGAGCTCGCCGTCCAACTCGGCCAGCAGATCGAATCCGCCTACGGCCACCAGCAACCGGTGGACCTGCTGGGCTTCTCGATGGGGGGGGTGATCAGCCGCAGCTGGATCCAGCTGCTGGGGGGCCACCAGCGCACCCGGCGCTTCATCAGTGTGGGCAGTCCCCAGCAGGGAACCCTCACCGCCGGCCCCTGGCCCCGCTGGCCCCTGGCGGGCATCGCCGATGTGAAGCCGAACAGCCCCTTGCTGGAGCAACTCAACCGCGAGCTGCACACCCTGGAGCCGGTGGACTGCAGCAGCTACTACTGCACGCCAGACCTGATGGTGATTCCGTCGCGCTCGGCCCTGCTGCCGATCGGCCGCAGCCGGCAGCTGCCCGTGCTCAGCCATCACCAGCTGCTGCGCCATCCGGCAGCCCTCTCACCGCTGGTGCAGGAGCTGCTGCGGCCGTGAGTCTCGTTAGCGTTTTAAGGAGTATCCGCTGATGGCCGCCATGGGCCTGGTGGGCGTGTCGCTGCTGGTGCGCTGGGTGCTCGGCTGGCTGCTCTGCCTGCGGATGCGGCGCCTGCCGAAGGAACAGCTGGTGGGAACACCCCGGGTGTCGGTGCTGATCCCCGCCCGTAACGAGCAAGCCACCCTGCCGCACCTGCTGAGCGCCCTGCGGCGCCAGACCCTTCAGCCCCTGGAGGTGATCGTGGTGGATGACCACTCCAGCGATGCCACCGCCGCCGTCGCCCGCCAAGCCGGGGTCACCGTGGTGCAGCCGCCGCCGCTGCCGGAGGACTGGTGCGGCAAAACCTGG
>JBIIQU010000041.1:0-7087 GCA_044341905.1 Vulcanococcus sp.
AGATCGGCCATGAGGGCCTGGTCGCTGCGGTCAGGCCAGGGATCGCCCAGGTGCTCCTGGGCCAGGCAGAGGCGACGCTGGAGTTGCCGGCTGGACGGGCTCCAGGGCAGGGCCTCCAGGCCCATCAATGCCAGCCCCTCCAGCAGGGCCGCGCGTACCGCTGCAGCGGGCGCCTCGGGCCAGGGGCGCCGCTCCAGCACCAGGGCACCCAGGCGCCATTCCTGTTCGCTGCGGACCCGTTGCTGCTGTGCATCCCAGCTCACCAGGGCCTGTTGGTGGCCCGATTCCGCCGCCAGGGCCTCCAGGCTGCTGCGATGCAGGGGCAGGGCTAGCTGGATCCGGCAATCACTGCCGGCGCCATCTGCGGTGGCGATGGCGAGGGCCCCGCAGGCCTGCAGGGGATCGCTTGCATGCAGGTGGGCGCCCCGGCCACCGCGGGTGAGGTAACGGCCGGGGTGGCCCTCCCGTGCCAGGGCCACCCGCTCGGGGAAGGCATGGGCCAGGAGCTCGGCCGCCAGCATCGGATCCTGCTGGGAGCCAGCGGCTGGCTGGGGCCGCGGCACGGCCTGGAGTTGCCGCAGCAGTTGCTGTTGCAGTTGGCGCAGCTGCTGGCGGCGGGGATCGCGGCCCGGCTGCTGCAACCAGTCCAGGCGGTGGCCCAGGTCGGCGCCTGCCTCCTGGGGATTGAGGGGGTCCCGTTCGCTCAGCAGGGCCGCCAGGGCACAGCCCAGGGATTCCGCCCCCTGCACCCGTGCCCGCAGCAGCAGATGGGCCAGGCGTGGATGCAGCCCCAGGCCCGCCATGGCCCGTCCGTGGGCCGTGAGGGTGCCGGTGGCATCCACCGCCCTCAGCTGGCGCAACAGCTCCTGGCCCTCCAACAGGCTGGCCCGCGGCGGTGGCTCCAGCCAGGGCAGCTGCTCCCCGAGGCCGGCGCCCCACTGGGCCAGCTGCAGCACCAGGGGGGTGGGATCGGCCTCCAGCAGTTCCGGGGGGTCAAAGGCGGGCCGGCGCTGCTGTTCGGCCGGACTCCAGAGCCGCACGCAGCGGCCGGGAGCCAGGCGTCCGGCGCGTCCGGCCCGCTGCTCGGCGCTGGCCAGGCTGGCGGGTTGCGTCACCAGGCTGTCCATGCCGCTGCTGGGATCGAAGCGGCTGCGGCGACTTAGGCCGCTGTCGATCACGAGCGTGACCCCCTCGATCGTGAGCGAGCTCTCGGCGATGGCGGTGGCGAGCACCACCTTGCCGGCGCCATGGCGGGCGGGACTGATGGCGCGGCTCTGGGCGGCCAGCGGCAGGTTGCCATGGAGCGGGCACAGCTCCAGCTCACCGCCCCAGGGGGTCGCGCTGATGGCCTGCAGGCCCTGCTGGATCTCCCGCTGCCCAGGCAGAAACACGAGCACCGTTTCGGCTTCGTGGCGCTGGTCCAGCCAGTGACTCTCGAGGGCCCGCACCAGCTGATGGCCCAGGGATTCCCGCTCCCGGGGCGGCTGATGGCTCACCGCCACTGGATAGGCCCGGCCCTCGCTGGTGAGCAGCCCGGCTTCCGGGAGCTGTGCGGCCAAGGGCTGCAGATTGAGGGTGGCTGACATCACCAGCAACCGCAGCTCCGGTGCCAGCAGGGTGCGGGCCTCCCGCAACAGGGCCAGGGCCAGGTCGGCCTCGCTGCGGCGCTCGTGGAACTCATCGAAGATCACGCAGGCCACGCCCTCGAGGGCGGGATCGGCCTGGAGCCGCCTTAGGAACAGGCCGTCGGTGAGCACCTCGATCCGGGTGGCCGCCGATATCCGCGTTTCCATGCGCACCCGGTAGCCCACCCGCTCGCCCACGGCCTCGCCGAGGCCTGCCGCCAGGCGTTCCGCAGCGGCCTTGGCGGCAAGACGCCGGGGCTCCAGCATCAGGATGCGACCGTGATCGGGGCCGTGGCTGGCCTCCAGGGCTGCCCTCAGGGCCAGGGGCACCCGGGTGGTTTTGCCCGCCCCAGGAGGGGCCTGCAGCAGCAGGGTGGCACCGGCCGGCAGCTGCTGCACCAGGGCGGGCAGCAGCGGTTCAATCGGCAGCTCAGCGGACGTGGCGGGCGCCATCGACGGGGTGGTACACCTCACCGGTGGTTTCTTCGTAGACGATGGCGGGCAGGCCCGTTTCGAACATCGTCTGCAGGGCCTCCTTCAGATAGGGATTCCACCCACCGGTGCTCACCTTGCCGTGGCGCACGGTCCAGTCCCAGGTGCCCTGCAGGTCGCGGGGGATGCGCCCCTCCCGGTCGCGGCGGGCCACCAGATCCTGGGATTCCACCAGACCCACCAGGATCGGATCCTTGCCGTAAGCCGGTGTGAGCACCAGCTCAAGGCGGATGGGATCTTCCTTCACGAGCTTCAGCTGAAAACGGGGGGGCAGCTTGAGGCCCTTGAGCACCGCCGCAACGATTCGGGTTCTTTGATCCACGCTCAGACTCCGCCGGTTTCCACAACCACGCAACGGTTGTACCAGCTGGCGGGCCCGGGCGGCTTCAGGTGGGGTCGTTCGGCAAGGCGGGCTGTTCGTTGTCGCCGCTGAATCGAACTGTGAGTAGGTCGTCGCGGGTGAGCTGCCCGTCCGCATCCAGCAGTTCGGGATGGATCGTGAGCCGTCCGGTGCGATCGCCCTGGGGCGCCTGGGGCTGATCGCCAGGTCGTGGCACGGCGCTGAACCCTTTGCTCATCACGCGAAAGGCCTGCCACAACAGGGCCAGGAAGCAGGCTCCGTAGGCGAGCGGCAGCAGTTTGGCGAGCAGAACAGGCATGGACAGCGGGGCCAGAGCAGCCCGGCGCACCTTCTGGATCCATCATCGCTCCCCGCGGCGGAGGCTGCAGCACCTGCTGGCGTGAAAACCCACCCAGCCGGGGTCTTCCTGCTCCTGCAGACCGTGGTTACGGTCAAGTCCCTTCCTGGTTCTGTCGCGATGGCAGTCCCCCCTGTGCGTCTTTTCCCCCTGGCCTTGGCCTCGGCCCTGGCCGTCTCCGTGGCTGGCCCCGCACTGCTGCCAACCGCCCGGGCACAGCAGTCCCCGGCCAGCGGGGCCCTGGCGCGGCAGTCCTTCGTGGCGGAGGCCGTGCGCCGCGCGGGCCCGGCGGTGGTCACGATCGACACCGAGCGCACCGTGGTGGTGCCGGGCCAGGGCGGCATGCAGCAGTTGCCCTTCATGGATCCCTTGCTGCGCCAGTTCTTTGGCCTGCCCCGGGGGGGGCAGGCCCCGATGCCGCCGTCGCAGCGCACGGAGCGGGGCCAGGGCAGCGGCTTCATCTACGACCCCACCGGCCTGCTGATCACCAATGCCCATGTGGTGGAGCAGAGCAGCCGTGTGGTGGTGGGACTCCCGGATGGCCGGCGTGTGGAGGGCAAGGTGGTGGGCACTGATCCCGTCACCGATCTGGCGGTGGTGCGTCTGGAGGGCGGTGGCCCTTGGCCGGTGGCCCGGCTGGGCAATTCCGATGCCCTGCAGGTGGGCGATTGGGTGATTGCTGTGGGGAACCCCTTTGGCCTCGACAACACCGTGACCCTCGGCATCGTGAGCAGCCTCAACCGCAATGCGGCCAAGCTCGGCATCACCGACAAGCGGCTGGAGCTCATTCAGACGGACGCCGCCATCAACCCTGGCAACTCCGGGGGGCCGTTGCTGGATGCCGGTGGTGAGGTGGTGGGGATCAACACCCTGGTGCGGTCGGGTCCGGGGGCGGGGTTGGGCTTTGCCATTCCAATCAACCGTGCCCGCACGATTGCTCAGCAACTGGTGGCCACGGGCTTGGTGAGCCACGCCATGATCGGGGTAGGCCTCGAACCAGCCCGTGACAGCAGCGGGGCCACGGCAGCAGGGGCCCAGGTGCGCAGTGTGATGCCAGGGGGACCGGCCGCTCGGGCGGGCCTCAAGCCTGGTGACGTGATCACCACCTCGGCCGGTCAGGTGGTGAAGAGCCCTGCCCAGTTGACCCAACTGGTGGAGCGCAATGGCGTGGGCAAGCCGATGGCGCTGGTGGTGCAGCGGGGTGGCCAGGCCATCAGCCTGCAGGTCACCCCTGTGGAGCTGTCATCCCTGGTGCCCAGGTAAGCCACTGGGGGGCATGCCAACCCGGGGTGGGCCATCGAGTTGCTGGCGCATCACCCATTGGGTGGCGGCTTTCTGGCTGTGCCAGGCCAGGAGCAGTTCCTTGGCCAGTCCCTGCAGGGTCTGCAGGTCGGCGGTGGATTCGATGGCCCGGTTCATGCGCTCCAGCTCAAATTGCTGGCCGAGGCTGAGGGCGAGCGGTTCGGACATGGCGGCAGACGCGATGGATCATCGGGACCGCTGCCAAGCTAAGAAATGTTTCCAGCTGTCGCGTATCCGTTGCCACAAGGCTAAGGAGTTTGAGTTGGCTCTTGCTGTCCGCGCTGGTGCGGCCGCCCTCGGCTCGGGGCCGCTCAGCCCTCCTCGCGAAGGATCTCCACGCAGCGGGTTACGCACTCGCCGTCGTCCACGGAGCAGGAGGTGATGCACTCGAAATAGGTGTTCACCGCATCGCCGCCCTGGTGTTCATGGCCCCCCTGGCGCTGAGTGCTCCCGTCAAAGGCCATGCCCCGGCCGGCGCCAAAGGGCTCAGACGAATATCCAACTGAAGCGCCCATGGGGCCTCGTTGCGAGGGGATTGATGTCAGCTTATGCACACCAAACCTGGGACCCAACAAGAATGAGTTCTCTTGCCTAGGGCTTTGTGAAGTTGTATGTGGCGGCTTGGCTGAAGCCCTGTCAGGCTGCGGCTTTTCGCGCAGCCTCCTTGGCCTTCTGTCGCTCGCGATTGGCCTTGCGCTTGGCCTGCTGCTCCGCCTCCAGTCGCGCGGCTTCGGCCTCGGCGGCCTCTTCGGCTTTCTTCTCCACGTAGTAGGCGTAGTCGCCGCGGTAGAGCACCAGTTCGCCCTCGCGCAATTCCACGATCTTGTTGGCCACCCGCGACACGAAATAGCGGTCGTGGCTCACCACTAGGGCGGCGCCCTCGTACTCCATCAGGGCGTCTTCGAGCATCTGCTTGGCCGGGATGTCGAGGTGGTTGGTGGGCTCATCCAGCACCAATAGGTTGCAGGGGCTGAGCAGCATCAGGGCCAGGGCCAGGCGAGCCTTTTCGCCGCCGCTGAGCTTGCCCACCTCCTTGAACACGGCGTCGTTGCTGAAGCAGAAGCTGCCCAGCAGCGAACGCACCTGGGTCTGGGTCCAGTCGGGCACCGCTTCGAACAGGGTGTCGATCACGGTTTTGGACAGATCCAGGGCCTCGGCCTGGTTCTGCTCGAAGTAGCCGGCAATCACGTTGTGTTCGCCCAGTCGAGCGCTGCCCTCGTCTGGGCTCTCCGTTCCCATCACGAGCCGCAGCAGGGTGGACTTGCCAGCACCGTTGGGGCCCACAAAGGCGATGCGGTCGCCCCGCTCCACCTCGAGGTTGGCCTCCAGGAACAGAAGCTTGTCGCCGTAGCTGTGGGTGAGGTTCTCCATCACCGCGATCTGGCGACCGCTGCGCGGTGCGGCTGGGAACTGGAAACGGGGCCCGCCCACGGTCTCGATCGGGGCCTCAATCCGCTCCACCTTGTCGAGCAGTTTTTCGCGGCTCTTGGCCTGGGTGGAGCGGGTGGCGCTGGCGCGGAAGCGGTCGATGTAGGCCTGTTGGGTGGCCAGTTCCTTCTGCTGGCGCTCGAAGGCGGCCTGGCCCGCCTCGCGCTCGAGGGCCTTCTGCTCCAGGTGCTGGCTGTAATTGCCGAGGTAGCAGCGCGACACGCCCCGCTCCGTCTCCACAATCTGGTTGCACACCCGGTCCAGGAAGGCCCGGTCGTGGCTGATCACCACCAGCGGCACGGTCTGGCTGCAGAGATAGTCCTCCAGCCACTGGATGGTCTCCACGTCCAGGTGGTTGGTGGGTTCGTCCAGGAGCAGCAGGTCGGGCTCCTGGAGCAGGATCTTGCCGAGGGCGATCCGCATCTGCCAGCCGCCGGAGTAGTCGCCCACCAGCAGTTCGGCGCCTTCGGGGGTGAAGCCGATCGTGGGCAGCAGTTTGTCGATCCGGGCCTCGAGCTCGTAGCCGTGCAGCGCTTCGAAGCGGCTGTGTAGCCGTCCCAGTTCGTGGATCAGTTCATCGAGGTGGTCGGCATCGGTGGCCGCCTTCTCGCTGGCCATCTCCTCTTCCACCTGGCGCTGGCGGTTGAGCACCGCGGCCGCCTCGCCGAAGGCCTGAAACAGCTCCTGGCGCACGCTGCGGCGCACGTCCACATCGAATTCCTGCTGCAGGTAAACGATGCGCGGGTCGCCCTGTTTCACCACCAGCCCGCTGGTGGGTTCCTCGAGCCCGGCGATGATCCGCATCTGGGTGGACTTGCCGGCGCCATTGACGCCCACCAGGCCGATGCGGTCCCCAGGTTTCACCTCCCAGGTGATGTCGCGCAGCACCTCACCGGTGGGATAAATCTTGGAAACGCGTTCGAGGCGAAGCACAGGGGGGTATGACTTAAGGGGCGCCGGTCTGGGCTCTGGAGCCCGATCTGCCCTGCATCATCCCCCTTGGCCGGCAAACTGTTCCGTGAGCTGCATCACCGGAGCGCCATGGTCAAGCGTCTCGAGCAGTTGGCAGCCGTGGTGGTGGCGGCCGGCCTGGCCATCGTGAGCTACCTGCTGTTCTTCAGCTGGATGGGCGAAGACCGTCGCCCGCGCCAGCTCCCGGCACGTACGTCCCTAGAGGCCACCCCTGGCCTTGAGCAGCCATTGCTTGGTGTCGGGGTCATCAATGCTGGCGAGGTGGAGCTTCACCGCCTCGCGGCTCACGGGCAGGCCCCAGTCGCTGCCCAGGTCGCAAATGCGGTCGAGGGTGCCTGAGGGGTCCTGCAGGGCCTGGCGAAACAACTCCTGGGTCAGGGTGTGGTCGGCCCGGATGCGCTCATAGAGCGCAGGGGCGTTGCTGTTCTCCATCACGGCGAGCTATCGCGCTGTCCCGAACGCTATGCATGGGAGCCGCTGGGTGCAGCAGGGCTACCGCGCTTGCTTGCGTTTTGTAGGTTTTCAGCAGCCCTTGCGGGGCAAGCGCCCAGGCGGCTCCGCCCGTACGCC
>JBIIQU010000096.1:0-5184 GCA_044341905.1 Vulcanococcus sp.
GCAAACTGATACGACGCCACCCGCATGTGTTCGCCGGCGCCGAGGCAGCCGACAGCACCGCCGTGAAGGAGGTGTGGGAGGCGATCAAAGGCCAGGAGCAGGCCGAACGCGAGGCAGCCAGCACCGAATCCGCCGCCCCAGCCTCCGCCAGCCCCCTCAGCGACCGCCTGGCCAGCAAAGTGCGCGGCCAGCCCGCCCTGGCCGGCGCCATGACGATCTCCAAGAAGGCCGCCGCGGCCGGCTTTGAGTGGGACACCATGGCCGGCGTGTGGGACAAGGTGCACGAGGAACTCGACGAGCTCAAGGAGGCCGTGGCCAGTGGCAACCAGGCCCATGCGCAGGAAGAGCTTGGCGATCTGCTGTTCACCCTGGTGAACGTGGCCCGCTGGTGCGGCATCGAGCCGGAAGCCGGCCTGGCAGGCACCAACCGCCGCTTCCTCGATCGCTTCTCCCGCGTGGAGGCGGCCCTAGGGGGCGAGCTGGGGGGCCGCTCGATCGGCGAACTGGAGAGCTTGTGGCAGCAGGCCAAGGCCCAGATCCGAGCTGAACACACCCAACAGCCAGGCTGCTGAGGCCTCGCAACCACAGCCTCCCAAATTCTGTACAGGCTGTACAGATTCAGGGAGATCCCTGCCAACCCCTCAATCCTCCGGCGGCTGAACCCGGCCGCTGCGCTGGCCCTTGATGGCGCTGCGCTGCTTCTTGGCCGCGAGGCGCCGCTCCTTGGAGCCCCGGGTGGGCTTGGTGGGCCGCCGCGGCGGCGGCGGTGGCTTGAGCGCCTCCTGGAGCAACTCCACCAGGCGCCGCTGGGCCGCCACCCGGTTCTGCCACTGCGAGCGGTGCTCGCTGGCAGCAATCACGATTGCCCCATCCAGCAGTTGTCCTTCCAGCCGCCGCAGGGCCCGGGCCTGGAGCGCAGGCGGCACGGCGGCCGAGGCCGCCAGATCAAACACCAGCTCCACACGCGAGTCCGTGGTGTTCACGTTCTGGCCGCCGGGGCCGGAAGACCGCGAAAACCGCCAGCGCAGCTCCGCCATCGGGATCCGCACGACTGGTGTCACCTGCAGGTCGTCGCTGGGGCGCGCTGGGGCCATGCCCCGAGCCTGTCACGGACAACACACCGGCGATGCGCAAATCTGGGGAGAGCCATCTCCCGCACCATGGGCGACTCCGCCAACCCAGCCCCCACCCCCGGCTGGCCCTCCACCCCCGGCTGGGTGGACGAAATCTTCGACGGCGTGCGCTACGGCCTGGAAGGCACGGTGATCGCTGAGCAGGATTCGCCCTTCCAGCGCGTCACGATCATCGAGAGCGCGCGCTACGGCAAGGGCCTGCTGCTCGATGGCTGCTGGATGACGGCCGAGCGCCAAGAGCGCCATTACCACGAGGCAATCGTGCATCCGGCCCTTTGCAGTGCCGCCAACATCGAGCGGGTGCTGGTGATCGGCGGCGGCGATGGCGGCACCGCCCGCGAGTGCCTGCGCCACGCCGGCGTGCAGCACCTCGACATGGTGGAGATCGACGGCCTGGTGGTGGAGTGGAGCCAACAGCACCTGCCGAGCATCGGCGGTGGCTGCTGGAGCGACCCCCGCTTCCACCTCACCGTGGGCGACGGCATCGCCTGGGCCGCCAACGCCCCGGACGCCAGCTACGACGTGGTGATCGTGGACGGCTCCGACCCGGCTGGCCCAGCTGAGGGCCTGTTCAACCGCGCCTTCTTTGAACAGTGCCGCCGCATCCTGCGGCCCGGCGGCGTGTTCGCCACCCAGAGCGAATCGCCCGAGGCCTTCCGCCAGGTGCACCTCGACACGGTGAAGTTGATCCGCGAGGTGTTCGGCCACGCCGATCCGATGTATGGCTGGGTACCCATGTATCCGAGCGGCTGGTGGAGCTGGACGTTCGCCGCCAGCGACGGCCGTCGCTATCTGCAGCCGGATCCCGCCCGCGCCGCGGCCGTGGTCGCTGGCTCCGAGATCTGGAGTCCCCGCTGGCAGCGCGGCGCCTTCGACGCCATCCCCGCCGGCATCGAGCGGGCGCTGGCCAGCTGAGAAGCTGAACGGATGGGCAACTCCTCTCTCTTTGACACCGACGGCGCCATTTACATGGGCAGCCAGCGCGACCCGGCCGGTTGCCGCGTCGGTCTGTTCGGCGTGCCCTACGACGGCACCACCTCCTTCCGCCCCGGCACCCGCTTCGGCCCGGCGGCGATCCGCGAGGTGAGCAGCGGCCTGGAGAGCTACTGCCCCCAGCTCGATCGGGATCTCGAAGAGCTCGCCATCGCCGATCTGGGCGCCGTGGACATCCCGTTCGGCGCCCCCGAGCCAGTCGTGGCGGCCGTGAAGCAGGCCACCGAAGCCGTGCTAGCCCTGGGCCTCAAGCCCCTGATGCTGGGCGGCGAGCACTCGATCAGCTCCGGCGCCGTGGCGGCCGTGGCGGCCCAGCACCCGGAATTGGTGCTGGTACAGCTCGATGCCCATGCCGACCTGCGCCACGCGTGGCTCGGCGCCCACCACAGCCACGCCTGTGCCATGCGCCGCTGCCTGGAGGTGCTGCCCAGCCAGCAGCTGCTGCAGATCGCCATCCGCAGCGGCACCCGTGAGGAGTTCGGCGAGCTGCGCAGCAGCGGCCGCCTGGTGGCGATCGAGCGGATGGCCGAGAGCCTGAAACCCCTGCGCGGCAAGCCCCTCTATCTCACCGTGGATCTGGATTGGTTTGATCCGGCGGTGATGGCCGGCACCGGCACCCCGGAGCCCGGCGGCTTCCTCTGGCGTGATTTCGCCGCCCTGGTGGAGGAACTCCGCCACCACCACCTAGTGGCCGCCGACGTGGTGGAACTGGCGCCCCAGCTGGATCCGACCGGCGTGAGCAGCGTGCTGGCCGCCAAGGTGGTGCGCAGCCTGCTGTTCCTCTTGGATCGCTAAGAGGCGCTCAGTAGGCGCACCCTAATAAGCGCAAGTCCCGCTGGCCCGCTGCTCCCGCAGCCGTTCGTGCTGCTGGCCGATCAGCTGCACCGCCAGGGTGGGGTGGTTGTGGAGCAGGTTGAGAAAGCGCAGGCGATCCAGCTTCACCACTTCCACGGGGGTACGCGCAATGGCCTCGTTGCGATACACGCCGTCCTTCCAGACGATGTCCTCGTAACTGAACAGCTCCCCGGGGCGATAGCAAAGCTTGTCGCCAGTGCTATTCACCACCTCAACGATGCCCCTACGCACGCAGTAGATCGCATCCGCGGCCTGGCCGCGGGAAAAGATCAAAGCTCCCGTGGGGAAGGAGAGGCTCTCGCAGTCCACCTGCGCAGCCATCAATTCAAGAGGAGTTGCCGATGCCAGCGCTACACCCAATCACCCACCTCCGGATGATCCTGTTTCTGGCCAGAAGCATGGCACCACCAAGTCACCCAACGCGGTGCAGCAGCGCATCAACCGCATGAATGCACCATTTCTTCCACTTCTTTTCGGAATCTGGGGCCGATCCAGCCTGAAGCGATGGGATCACGGCTCCGCCAACAGCTCCGCCAGCGCCAGCTGGTAATTGCGCACCT
This sequence comes from Vulcanococcus sp., assembly GCA_044341905.1. GTDB lineage: Bacteria > Cyanobacteriota > Cyanobacteriia > PCC-6307 > Cyanobiaceae > Vulcanococcus. Next base: position 3,542 of record JBIIQU010000096.1, read on the forward strand.
CCGGCTCCCCACCAGGGGCATCTCCCATCACCGGCAGGCGGGGGGGCCGGGCCATCCAGTGCTGGCACCAGAGGTCGGAAGCCAGCTCGGGATGGATCGGCAGCTTGCGCAGCTGGCACCAGCCCATCTCCACCCCCGTGGGAGGGGCGCAGTGGCGGCAGCTGCGGCAGCAGGGGCGATTGCCCATCCAGGGCCTAACCGGGGGCGCTCAAACTAAGGACGTCCACCCCCCCACGACAGGGGAAGGAGCGAACCTGCGGGTTGTCTTCGCCTTGTTGAAGCCCACCTTTCGGCGGTGCTCCATAGGATCCGAGCCACTGCCTCGTTGCCATGGCCGCCGCTGAGCTGCTGCAGCGCACACCCCTGTTTGACGCTGCCAGGGCTGCCGGCGGTCGCATGGTGCCCTTTGCCGGCTGGGAGATGGCCGTGCAGTTCAGCGGCCTGGTGCAGGAACACAAGGCGGTGCGCCAGGGCTGCGGGGTGTTCGACATCTCCCACATGGGTGTGCTCACCCTGCGGGGCGATGGTGCCAAGGATGCCCTGCAGGCCCTGGTGCCCACCGACCTGTTCCGCATCGGCCCCGGCGAGGCCTGCTACACGGTGCTGCTCAACGACCAGGGCGGCATCCGCGATGACGTGATCGTCTACGACCAGGGGCAGGTGGCCAGCGGCGATGACAGCGCCGGCCAGCTCCTGCTGGTGATCAATGCCGCCTGTGCCGCCACCGACACGGCCTGGCTGCGCAGTCAGCTGGAGCCCGAGGGCATCACCATCGCCGATCGCAAGGGCGACGGGGTGCTGCTGGCCCTGCAGGGCCCCGAGGCCCAGGCCCGCCTGGAGGCCCTGAGCGGGGCCAACCTGAGCGGCCTGCCCCGCTTCGGCCACCGGGAGCTGGACCTGGCCGGCGCCACGGCCTTCGTGGCGCGCACCGGCTACACCGGCGAAGACGGCTTCGAGCTGCTACTGCCCCGCGACCCGGGCCTGGCCCTCTGGACCCAGCTGCTGGCCGAGGGCGTGGTGCCCTGCGGCCTGGGGGCCCGCGACAGCCTGCGGCTGGAGGCGGCCATGCACCTCTACGGCTCGGACATGGACACGACCACCACGCCCCTCGAGGTGGGGCTGGGCTGGCTGGTGCACCTGGAGATGCCGAAGCCATTCATCGGCCGCGCGGTGCTGGAGCGGCAAACGGAGCAGGGCGTGCAGCGGCGACTGGTGGGCCTCCAACTCGCGGGACGCGCCATCCCGCGCCATGGCTATCCGGTGCTGGCCGCAGGGGCCGCCGCCGGAAGCACACCGATCGGCACGGTGAGCAGCGGCGGCTGGTCGCCCTGCCTGGAGGCCGGCATCGCCCTGGCCCTGGTGCCCGCCGCGCTGGCCAGGCCCGGCACCGCGCTGGCGGTGGAGATCCGCGGCCGCGCCGAACCCGCTCAGGTGGTGAAGCGTCCCTTTTACCGGCGCTGATGGCGCCGCGACCCAGCGCATCGGGTGGGACAATCGCGGATCCCAGACCCGATCCCAGCATGCGCAGCCACGGATGCGGCGACCTGCGCCACGACGCCAGCGGCCAGGCCGTTCAGCTCTGCGGCTGGGTGGACCGCAGCCGCGACCACGGCGGCGTGATCTTCATTGACCTGCGGGACCGC